>JAQYWP010000942.1 GCA_029379285.1 Rhizonema sp. PD38 | reverse complement strand
ATGACAGGTCGCGCAAAGCCGTACAAACTTTTCGAGGTGGCAGCGTGTCATTTGCTATCGATGCCCAACTGACTCAGCAATTAAAAACCCTCAGTCAGGAATCAGGGGCGACGTTGTTTATGACTGGACTGGCAGTTTTTGTCACCTTGCTGTTTCGTTATAGTGGTCAGTCGGATATTCTCGTCGGTTCTCCCATTGCCAACCGCCATTATCGCGAGACTGATTCATTAATTGGCTTTTTTGTCAATACCGTAGTTTTGCGGACACAAATTCCAGAGAATTTCAGTTTTAAAGAATTACTTCATCAAGTCCGCCAAGCAGCACTAGAAGCTTATACTCACCAAGACGTCCCTTTTGAGCAAGTGGTCGAAGCTTTGCAGCCAGAGCGTTCCCTCAGCCACAGTCCTTTGTTCCAAGTGATGTTTGATTTATTACCGGAACCGGAACAGTGGGAACTCCCAGGATTGAGTTTGACTCCGGTGGAAACAGTTCAGGGGACAGCAAAGTTTGATTTAACATTGTCATTAGAAAATAGCAATGCTGGATTGCGAGGAGTGTGGGAGTACAACAGCGACCTATTTAATCACTTGACAATCGTCCGCATGTCTAGTCACTTTCAAACCTTGTTAGCGGCAATTATTGCCCATCCAGAGCAACCCGTGGAGCAATTGCCCTTGCTGAGTGATCAACAAAGGCATCAGTTGTTGGTGGAGTGGAACAACACCCAACGCGAATATCCGCAACACTGTCTTCACGAGCTATTTGAACAACAAGTACAGCGATCGCCCGATTCGGTTGCTGTACAATTTACAGGGCAGCATCTGACCTACAGGGAATTGGATCATCGGGCAAATCAGTTGGCAAATTATTTGCAAACTTTGGGAGTGGGACCGGAAACATTAGTGGATCTTTGTGTTGAGCGCGACATACCTATGCTCGTGGGATTACTGGGAATTCTTAAAGCGGGTGGCGCTTATGTTCCCCTAGATCCAAACTACCCCCAAGAACGCATCGCCTTCACCTTATCGAACAGTCAGGCAACTATCCTGCTAACTCAGGAAAAGCTAGCATTCGTCTTACCACAAGATGTGCATTATGTTTATCTAGATCGAGATTGGCAGGCGATCGCCCAACAAAAATCAACTAAACCGAACAGCCGCGTCAGCCCTGTGAACTTAGCTTACGTGATTTACACGAGCGGTTCTACAGGAGTCCCCAAAGGGGTGATGATTCAGCATCAGTCTGCTGTCAATTTCATTGCATCTGCTAAATACGACATAAAACAGGGTGAGCGCGTCCTCCAGTTTGTGTCCATTGCCTTTGATGCTGCAGTGGAAGACATTTTCACTTGTCTGACTAGTGGTGGCACCTTGGTGCTACGGACAGACGAAATGCTGCTATCTGCCAGCCGATTTGTGCAAAGATGCCGTGATTGGAACTTGACCGTTTTGGATTTGCCGACTTCCTACTGGCATCAGCTGATGGTTGAATTGGCTACGGCAGAAGTGACACATCCAGAATCTCTGCGGTTGGTGTTCATTGGAGGAGAGCAAGCCATGCCAGAAACCTTAAAGTTATGGCATGACTCCTCTCAAGTGCCTAATCAAGCACAATTGATTAACCGCTATGGTCCAACAGAAACAACAGTGGCGTCAACTTCCTGTAATTTGTCTGATTCCATTGTAAAGCATCTAGCTTGCTCTACAGTGCCCATTGGATATCCGATGGACAATGTCTGCACCTATGCCCTTGACTGCAACCTTCAACCTGTCCCTATTGGTATTGTAGGGGAATTGCATATCGGCGGAATAGGCTTGGCTCGTGGTTATCTGAATTGCCCTGAAGCAACATCAGAGAAATTTATTCCTGATCCCTTTAGCAATGAACCTGGAGCACGGTTGTACAAAACTGGCGACAAGGTCCGCTACTGTAGCGATGGTAATATTGAGTACCTCGGTAGAATTGACCAGCAAGTTAAGGTGCGGGGCTTCCGGATCGAACTCTTAGAAATCGAATCTGTATTGCTCCAGCATCCTGCGGTGGCACAAGCAGTGGTTATTCTGTGTGAAGAACAGCTAAATAATAAACACTTGATTGCATATATCGTAGCCACAGAAGGATTGAATGGTACAGAAAATTTGACCCACAAAATTAAGGCGGATATCAGACAACAGTTACCGGAATACATGATTCCGGCTACAATTATGATGCTGAGCGCTTTACCACTGACAACTAACGGCAAAGTAGACCGTCGCGCTCTTCCAACCCCCAACTCAGTGGTGCGAGTCCAAGCGTTGGAGATGCCGCAAACCGAGATAGAGAAACTGATCGCTGATGCTTGGCAAAAAATCCTTCACTTAGAAAAAGTTGGGCTAGATGATAATTTCTTTGACGTGGGTGGAAATTCCTTGCGCCTTGTCCAAGTTCGCGAGGAACTGCAAACAATTTTTAATCAAGAACTCTCAATGGTAGACATGTTTCAAAACCCTACTGTCAGGGCATTGGGAGAATATCTCAGCGGACAAGCAAATAGAACACTTAGCACCAGCCAATCGCAGAAAAACAGTGAACAAGGTACATCAGATATAGCTATTATTGCCATGTCTGGGCGTTTTCCAGGAGCAAATAATATAGATGCATTTTGGGAAAATTTGCGTTTAGGGGTAGAATCTATTTCTTGGCTGTCTGATGAAGAACTGCTTGCTGCGGGAGTTCAGCCAGAAATGCTACAAAATCCCAACTATGTTAGAGCTAATGCTGTGCTAGACGACATTGAGTTATTCGATGCCAATTTCTTCGGCTATAATCCAAAAGAGGCTGAGATACTTGACCCGCAAAATCGCCTTTTCTTGGAATGTGCTTGGGAAACATTAGAACAAGCTGGTTATGACCCCCAAACTTATGCAGGGTCAATTGGGGTTTACGCAGGGCTAGGAGCGAGTGATTATCTGCTCGAAAATCTTTATCCCAATCAGGCTCTGAGGAAGTCAATGGGCATGTACCAGTTAATGCTGGCTACAGAAAAAGATTTTCTCCCAACACGGGCAGCATACAAGTTAAATCTTACCGGACCTGCGGTAAACATTCAAACTGCTTGTTCCACTTCGTTAGTTGCCGTACACATGGCATGTCAGAGTTTGCTTAATGGGGAATGCGATATGGCATTAGCTGGCGGTGTTAGTATCAGCATCCACCAAAAGGCGGGTTATTTATACGAAGAGGGGATGATTTTATCCCCCGATGGTCACTGTCGCGCCTTTGATGCCAAAGCACAAGGAACCATGAGCGGCAGTGGTGTGGGTATTGTCATGCTCAAGCGCACAAAAGATGCGATCGCCGACAGAGATAATATCTACGCCATCATTAAAGGTTCGGCAATTAATAACGATGGGGTGAATAAGATTGGGTTTACAGCTCCTAGTGTTAAAGGTCAAGCAAGGGTGATTGCTTCTGCACAAGCTCAAGCTGGTGTAGAGACGGAAACCATAACCTATGTGGAGACTCATGGCACGGGTACAACTCTCGGTGATCCTATTGAAATAGCAGCTCTTACCCAAGCTTTTTGTCAAAGCGGCGATAAAAAGCACTTCTGTGCCATTGGTTCGCTCAAGACAAATATTGGACACTTGGACACAGCAGCTGGTGTAGCAGGTTTAATCAAAACGGTTTTAGCTCTGAAGCATAAACAACTCCCCCCAAGTCTACACTTTGAGACTCCCAACCCCAAAATTGATTTCGCCAACAGTCCTTTCTACGTCAACACTCAACTCTCAGAGTGGAAAACCGATGACACTCCCCGTCGGGCTGGAGTTAGTTCTTTTGGCATTGGAGGTACAAACGCCCATGTTGTCGTGGAA
>JAQYWP010000941.1 GCA_029379285.1 Rhizonema sp. PD38 | reverse complement strand
AATCTTGATACAAATAACGGGTTTCTAATTCTTTCCCCCTGCTCCCCTGCTTACCATACTTCATCTAACTGCAGGTGCCTTTCCTTGTTTTTCATTAGCTGCTCTTTTGTAATCTCTATTACAAGTTCTTGACCATCAGGTATATTCATTTCCTCTGAAATTTCTATATTTTTGCCTCTCTTTATACCTTTAATTTTCATATTTTTCCTCCTTAAGCAAAAGCAACTCAGAACTTTGTTCTGCGCTCTATAATAAAACTTAAAATGTCTCTACAGGAGTTATAGAGTTTTGAATTATAACTTTTAACTCTTCACTCCTGAGTCTTATTGAGGCATCCGCCAAATCTTGACAGTCTTGTCAAAACTACTACTAGCAAGAGTCTTGCCATCTGGGCTGAAGACAACAGACCATACTCTCTGAGAATGCCCAACAAGTGTACCAAGTTCTTGTCCTGTTTCTAAATTCCATAGTTTGATGGTTTTGTCCCAACTACTACTGGCAAGAGTTTTTCCATCAGGACTAAATGCAACAGAGCTAACTTTATTAGAATGCCCTGTTAAGGAAAGATATTCACTTCCCGTATCCAAATTCCATAATTTAATAGTATTGTCCCAACTAGCAGTAGCAAGGGTTTTATTATCTGGACTAAAAGCAACGGAATTGACTGAGTCAGAATGTCCCACCAGTGCGCGGATTTCCTTTCCTGTCGCTACATTCCACAATTTAACCGTGCTAGCAAATAAATTACTACTAGCAAGAATTTTTCCATCGCGACTGAAGGCAACGGAATTGACTACGTCACAATGTTCTTTAAGGGTACGAATTTCCTCACCCGTTGCCTTATCCCACAATTTAATAGTATTGTCCCAACTACCACTTGCAAGAGTCTTGCCGTCAGGACTAAACGTGACAGACTGAACAGAGGCTAAATGTCCTATAAAGGTATGGACAACATTTCCTGTTGCCACACTCCATAATTTGATCGTTTTGTCAAGACTACCACTGGCAAGAGTCTGTCCATCGGGACTAAAGGCAACAGAATTCACTGCTTTAAAATGTCCAACCAGTGTGTGGAGTTCCTCTCCTGTCGCTAAATTCCATAATCTAATCGTTCGATCATCACTAACACTTGCAACAGTTTTGCCATCCGGACTAATAGCAACAGCCCAAACAGAACCGGAGTGTCCATTTAAGGTGTGGGCCAAAGAAAAATTATTGCCCAGTGCAATTTTTTGAAACTGATCGGCAGGAGAGGACTCGACAATTGCCGCAGGGGAAGCTTGCGAATACCAAATTCCCCCAACTCCTAACAGTGCGATCGCTGCACTTGTGGCAGCTGTTTTGATTTTGATAAGATACAACGCAGTCCGCATAGGACAGAGTAAACCTGATAAATGTTTATCAAAATTGTTTTTTTCAAGGAAAAAGGTTAGGGAGTCAGTGAAAAACTTATTTCTTTATCTTCCCATTTATAACCGCTCCTATCCGTATTAAGAGTTGTTGTGTATTAACCACAACTAAGATGAAGCCCAGTATTCAAAATTCTGTAATCACATCGCTCTCCTTTGCTACTTTCACAAAATCAAACTATTTTACTTTTGTAACAATAAATTTATTTACTTAATGAGACCACAGTATTCCGGATGTTAATACAAACTTTTAATGTTTTTTTTCGGAAAATTAAAATTGAAAGTGTCAATCATTTTACAAAATCGAGACAAACTTTCAGTTTCCCAAATAAAAATCAGCGAGCTATGCGCCAAATTTTGATCGTATTGTCCTCACTGCCACTAACAAGGGTTGTTCCATCCTGACTAAAGGCAATGGATTGAACTGCATCAGAATTAGCTGTCAGTGTACGGATTTGTTGTCCGGTTGCCAGATTCCACAGTTTAATAGTTTTGTCAAAACCCCCACTAGCAAGGGTTTTGCCGTCAGGGCTAATAGCAACCGTAGCCACTGCGTTGGAATGCCCTACAAGTGTATGAATTTGCTGTCCTGTATCCATATTCCACAGCTTGATAGTTCTGTCAAAACTTCCACTAGCAAGGATTTTACCATTAGGACTGATAGCAACTGTAGGCACAGGCTTGGAATGCCCTGTAAGTGTAAAGATTGGGCGTCCTGTAGCCAGGTTCCACACTTTGATAGTTCTGTCAAAACTACTACTGATGAGAGTTTTGCTGTTGGGACTAAAGATAACAGACCGAACCCAGGAAGAATGTCCTGCTAGTGTATAAAGTAGCCGCCCTGTCGTCAGATTCCACACTTTGATAGTATTGTCATCACTCCCATCGGCAAGCATTGCGCCATCTCGACTAAACGCCAGGGCATGAACCGAGTTAGAATGTCCTTCTAGACTACCAATTTCCTGTCCTGTTGCTAAATTCCACAGTTTGACCGTTTTATCATCACTACCACTTACAAGAGTTGCTCCATCTGGGCTGATTGCAAGCACATTGACTCTATCAGTATGTCCATTCAAGGTACTGATTTCCTGTCCTGTTGCCACACTCCAAAGTTTGATCGTGTTATCACTGTTACTGACAATAGTTTTACTATCTGAACTGATAGCCAGAGACAACATTGAGTTAGAATGCGCCTTAAGGGTATTGGTCAAGAAAAACTTTTGTAAGGAAATTTTTGAGGGTTGACTCTGAATCGTTTGTTTGTCTACTGGAGCATTATCAGATTGACTTTGAATAAAGGACACAGGGATTTGAGAATGATGAAATTGCCGATACCAAAATTCTCCCGAGCCCAACAAAAGAAGGGCAGAACTGACTAAGAGCAAAATTCTAAGTTTGGGATAGTATTTAGGTAAAGACGGTTGCTGAGTTGGTGGAATAACAACATTCTCCGTAACACTACTGAGTCTTGAAGTTTGCGGTATCTGTTGATTCAAGTCTGCGATCGCTTCATCAGCTGATTGGTAACGCTGGTAAATATCTTTTTTTAGCAGCTTATTGAGAACGTGTGCCAATTCGCCACTCACTGGACTTCTCAAATATTGTTGCCAATCTTCCACCCAGCTATATCCATTTTCTGTCCACAGTTCAAAGGGAGAGACGCCTGTCAATAGATGGAAACAGGTTGCACCTAAACTAAATAAATCGCTAGCTGGATAAGCAGTACCGTCTCTAATTTGTTCAATAGGAGAATAACCATGTGAACCAATTGTCGTTCCTGGCTTCACCTGTACTTTTGCTGTCAACTGCTTTGAAGAACCAAAATCTATCAGAACTAAATCCCCAGATGCTTCGCTTTTAGAGGAGAAATAAGAAGATTTTGCTGATGAAGCTTTGTTCACACGCCGACGGATAATGTTTTGTGGTTTTATATCTCGGTGTATAACGTTACATTCATGAATAAACTTCAGAATAGGCAGTAAATCTCGTAAAATTTCTTGAATCTCGTTACTGCTATAAGCCTTCTTTTGTTGCAACTCTTTTAACAAGTTCTGTCCATCTATGAATTGCTGCACCAAATATAAGTAATTATCTTGCTCGAAGTAAGCGTGGAGAGTTGGGATTCGAGGATGTTCTCCCAGTTGTTGCAATCGCTGAGCTTCTTTCTGAAACAACTCCATCGCCTTTTGCTGCGCCCAATCTCCTTGAAACTTGGGGGCTAATTGCTTAATAACACAACGTTCATTTAGCTTATCTACATCTTCTGCTACGTAAGTTCTTCCGAATCCACCCTCATCTGAAAGTACACCTGTAACACTAAAACGATCTCGCAGCAACTGAACTAAAGGAGTAGTGCAACTTTGACACATTTTTCTTCCTTTAGGATTTAGAGGATTTAGGCAATCAGGATTTAGACAGCAGATAATCATTTTCACGGTACTACTGTGTAA
>JAQYWP010000940.1 GCA_029379285.1 Rhizonema sp. PD38 | reverse complement strand
GAAGCGATCGCTTATGTGGACCAAAAAGCTAAAGAAGGTAAAGTCTCCAATCGTGAGGGATATTTTGTGAAATGCTTGGAGGAAGGCTGGTTGCTAAAGAAGCCGGAACCTGAAAAACGAGATCCGCATACTTTGACCGATGTACAGCAACAATGGTATGAATGGGCTTGCATGACTGGAATATGTGTTGATACTCCGGTTAAGGATTTGCCTACCAAAATGGGGATTAAGTCTGTATTAATTCCAATCAAAGACAGACGCTCATTTGACCCACCGTATGACCTTGTGGCAATGCGGGAGTATCCGAATGCAAAGGCAAACAATGGTAGCAACAATATTTAACAATCACGCACACGGCTCTGCTGAGAGAGGACGACCGCACTGCCATTTCTTTGTAGAACTTTTCTCAAGGCTACAGCCTGCATTGTGTTTAATGAAGCAATGTCTACAAAAATGAAGAATGTTACAGTATTGTTGAACGAATGATACCATCTGGATGATTTACTCATAAATAGTTTTGCGTTCAACAGGACTTTCAAAGGAGACTGCAATGTCAACGATGGCTGCTATTTGGCGTCAGTTATTTGGAATTGTTTTTGGTAGTGCTTATGTATTAGGCGCAAGTTGTGCAACTGCCCAAATTACACCTGATAGGACTCTACCTAATAATTCCAGTATCACAATCAATGGCAGTGTCTTCAATATTACTGGGGGAACGCAAGCAGGGCGTAATTTGTTTCACAGTTTCCAACAGTTTTCTGTACCAACTGGGGGTACTGCTTCTTTCAACAATGGACTGGATATTCAGAATATTATCAGTCGGGTAACGGGTGGGTCAGTTTCTAATATTGATGGGATAATCCGGGCGTCGGGCACAGCTAATTTATTCCTGCTTAATCCAAGTGGGATTATTTTTGGTAGAGGTGCAGCGCTATCAATCGGCGGTTCTTTTCTGGGAACAACGGCCTTAAGCCTGAAGTTTGCTGATGGTACAGAATTTGGTGTCAGCACTCTCCAACAAACCCCCCTCTTAACGGTGAGTGTTCCCATTGGCTTGCAATATAACGGTACTGTAGCACCTCTTCAAGTGGCATCTCAAGCACAGGATGACAACGGTCAAGTTGTCGGTCTACAAGTCAAGTCTGGTAAAACATTAGCACTTGTCGGTGGAGAAGTTCAGTTAAATGGTGGTTCTTTACAGGCAGCAAATGGTCGGATAGAGTTGGGAGGAGTCACGGGTTCGGGAACGGTAGGGTTACAATTAAATGGTGATAATTTTTCTTTAAGTTATCCCGTAGATTTACCACTTGCAAATGTCTCTATACAGAATGCATCTCAAGTTGATGTCACCTCTAAGGGTGCAGGCAGTATAGTCATTAAGGCTTTTAACTTAGACATTTCTGGAAACAGTAAAGTTTTTGCAGGCATTGCTCCTGGATTGACAGCAGATGCACCAGCAGGAGATATTACACTCAACGCCACAGGTAATCTCAAAATCGCTCAGTCCCAAGTAGCAAATATAGCTAATTCTGGTACAAGTGGAAATACGGGTAATATTAATGTCAGTGGTAATATTGTTCAACTAACTGGTGGTGGACAGCTTCGCACCCGAACATTAGGCAACGGCGACGCAGGTAACATAAATATTCAAGCAGGAGAGATTTTCATCACTAATCCTGCTTATAGTTTTGCATATCCTTTTGCAGAAGATGATCAGCCAGCACTTGATGCTAGCAATTACATTAACGATGACTATATTAATGCAGGTCATCAAACGGGACGCAGTGGCAACATATCGCTGCAAGCGAATGGTTCAATAACTTTAATTGGAGAGGGTGAGGACATAGAAAATAAGGTAATTTCCACTTATAACGCTTATGGCGGAAAAGGTGGTGGAAACATCTTACTCAAAGCTAATGATTTCATCTCTTTGTCAAATGCTAATCTGGTGAGCAGTAGCTTTAGTCTTGAAGGGGGAGCCGCAAACGTTTTGCTTGATGGCAAAGAATTTGTGTCCTTAACAAACAATAGTGCAATTAATGCGGTCAGCTTTGGGATTGGAAATTCTGGAAACATTACAATCAAATCTCTTGGTTCTGTTACTTTGCAAGCAAGTCGATTGAATGCCAATATTGGTAGTACAGATCCAACATTTCCAGCAGCACAAGGTAATGCTGGTAATATCAACTTATCTGGGAGGTCTGTGTCTATAAAGGATGGTAGTTTAGTAACAGCTGTATCGACTAACAGTGGAAAACCAGGCAATATTGTGGTCAACGCTCAAGAACTGGTTGAACTTTCGGGTATAGGTCCATTCCCACCTCCAGATAATTCTCGCATAGACGGCAATATATATAGTTCGTTGACGACAAGTAGTGGTGAGATGGCCCAAGGTCCGGCTGGTAACATCAATATCAATATTCCTGTTGGTACCTTACGTTTATCGGATAGTGCAAGTATCAGATCTGACACTCAAAGCTCCTTCAGTGGCGGTATTGTTAATATAAATGCCCTCGTCTTGGAATTGACTGGCGGTGGACAGATTTTCACGACAACGAACAGTAGTGGCAATGCGGGTAATATCAATCTTAACATCACTGACCGCACTAATATTTCCGGGAGTAACCCTAGCTTTATTACTACACCAGATCAAGCAATTAGTTCTATTTCCCCAAGCAGCGGGGTATTTGCTAATACTTTAGAGAGTTCCACTGGTAAAGGTGGAAATATAACCTTAAATATCAGTCGATTAATAGTTGATGATGGGGCACAGATCTCTACCAATAGTTTAGGACAGGGAGATGCAGGCAACCTCAACATCACTGCTCGCTCCCTCAAGTTAGACCACGGCTCCATTACCACCACCAGCAGCTCAGGTACTGGCGGTAATATTGACAATCTCCAAGTGCGGGACTTACTGCTGTTACGTAACCACAGTCAGATATCCACCAGTTCAGGTACTAACCAGAATGGTGATGGGAATGGCGGCAATATCACTATCAATGCTAAAGACGGTTTTATCGTTGCTGTCCCTAATGAAAATAGCGATATTACTGCAAATGCGTTTAGTGGCTCAGGTGGCAAAGTCCAAATCAACGCTACTGGTATTTTTGGTTTGACAGTGTTTAACCGAGAAGATTTAGTGAGAATATTTGGTTCCGACCTAACTAACATAGACTTTCAACGTCTTCCAAGTAGCATCACCGCAATTTCCCAAACAAATCCTAATTTAAACGGTCAGGTCAATCTTTACACCCCTGATGTAGACCCTAGTCGTGGTTTAGTTACCCTACCCACAGTTACCGAAGTTGCCCCCACGCTTGTATCCTCGATCTGTGATGCCTTTAATAAAACAGCAGATAGTAACTCTTTTACCATCACCGGACATGGTGGCTTACCCCCCAACCCCGACGAACCCCTTACCAGTGATGTAGTATGGTCAGACACTCGCCTACCAGTCACCACGAAGCAGCATCAACACAGAACACACGCGGCTAAACCCAAGCCCCAACCAACAGCAATCATACCTGCAACTGGCTGGGTATTCAACGATAAAGGAGAAGTCACGCTCATCTCTTCTGTAACCAACGCCACTACCGTGAACACTCCTACTAGTTGTCCTGTAAAGTGAATAACCATCCTTTTCAAAGCCAGCACCGTAAGTGAGGAAGTGCGTTGGCGTTCGCGCAGCGTTCCGAAGGAAAGCCCACCGAAGGTGTCGCCTCAGTTTTGGACACCAGTTGTGAAAAGTTATTGTAGTCGAGCGATGTCTACGACAAGCCCTGACGCACGGAGCGCATAGCGTCTCCCCGAGTGAGAAGACAATTCCCGATCGCTGCCGAGCGATCAGGTGACGCTCC
>JAQYWP010000939.1 GCA_029379285.1 Rhizonema sp. PD38 | reverse complement strand
AACTTCTGTTCCCAAAAGTGTATTGAAGTTTTGTGCAGTCTTACTATAACGTGCCCACTATGTATGACCACGCACTACAAGCTGTAGTGAAAGCTGCACTTGAGCCAGAATGGGAGGCGGTCTTTGAACCAAATTCCTTTGGTTTTAGACCCGGAAGGTCTTGCCACGATGCGATAAAACAGATAAAAAACTGTATTCAAAATAAGGCGAAATACGTGCTAGACGCGGATATAGCCAAATGTTTTGACCGCATCAACCATGAAGTATTGCTCAATAAGCTTAACATCAAGGGTAAGGTCAGGCAACAAATAAAAGCTTGGTTAAAATCCGGGGTGATAGACTCTGGAGCATTCACTGCCACATCTGAGGGTACACCGCAAGGAGGGGTAATTTCCCCATTACTTGCTAATATCGCCCTCCACGGCTTAGAAAACACACTCAACGATTTTGCTAAAACAATTGACACGCCGAATTGTTACGGTCATCAAATAGGATGGGAAAGAAAAGTCCAATCTCTTAGCCTCATACGCTACGCAGATGACTTCGTTGTATTACACGAAAATCAAGCCGTTGTCCATAGATGCCGAGAAATCATCTCGGAATGGTTAGGTGGTATTGGACTTGAGTTAAAACCCGAAAAAACTCGGCTAACTCACACATTCAAACCTGAATTAAGTGAGGACGGTAAAGCAGGATTTGACTTTCTTGGTCATCACATCCAACAATACCCTGCCGGGAAGTACCGTAGCAACAGAAATGCCTACGGTACAATCTTAGGCTTTAACACCCGCATTATCCCATCCGCGAAGGCGAGTAAGGTTCATCAAGAGGAACTTGGAAGAATCATCACAAAACATAGGTCATCGCCCCAAGTGGCGATGATAAAAGACCTTAACCCTGTTATCAGGGGATGGTCATCTTTCTACTCAAACTCCGATGCCCAAGGCGTCGGAGAATTGTCAAAACAAGACTACCTCTTATACCTGAAACTTCGACGATGGGCAAAACGCCAATGTGGGAACAGTAAAGATGGTCACGTCAAATACTGGCATTCCATAAATGGCAACAATTGGGTATTCGCAACCAGGGAAGGAAAAGCGAACCCCTTCCGGTTACTATCACACAGTGGGTATTGTAGTAGTAGCACCTCCTATGTGAAAGTTAAAGGCGATAAAAGCCCATACGATGGCGACCTAATATACTGGAGTTCAAGACTAGGAACACACCCTGAAATGCCTAATCGTAAGGCTAAGTTGCTGAAACAACAAAAGGGAAAATGTCCTTGGTGTGGACTAAGCTTCCACGATTGGGATGTTTTAGAAGTAGACCACATCATCCCCAAGGCTCTAAGCGGTTTGGATGAGTACAAAATACCTGCAACTATTACATCGGCATTGTCACGATGAAAAGACCGCACTTGACCTAAAAGAAATTAGGAGCAAAGACCACTCAAAATCAAGAGCGAAACTTTCTCAATTTTGGAACCAATTCAATTGGGAGTGGATTAATGATATTCCATTTTTCATCGGTCTTAAGGTCAGGGAGTCCGTAATGACAAATGGACAACACACTGAGTAGCCGTGTGCGGTGAAAGTCGCACGCACGGTTTCGGATGGGAGGGGTAGAGCAGCAATGCTCTCCTCGACCCTAACTTAATAAATTAATAAACAACTTCATGATGTTAGCGTCCCTGGTCTGGACAGGCGACCCTTTGACCCACTGTATGACTTGGTGGCGAATGTGGCGATGCGGGAGTATCCGATGTTGTAAGTACACCGCACTGTGGCAACAATTTTTAACACTTTGGCTAACAGATCATGGGTGAAACTTTGTACAGTTGAGCGATCGCACGAACGAACATAAGATTCGCGAAATGTATCGACTCTTCCTGACATGCCCATTTTCAATGCACTGTAAAAGGCATCCATCAACGTTTGGGTGGCGCCATCTGAAACTTCCCACAGAGAAGCAATGGTTGCTCTTGCTCCCCGGTTTTGAAATTGATAGCCCAAGCCGAGAATTTCTTCTCCGTTGCCGAGTTTACCGCCAAGTCCTGTTTCACAGGCACTTAGTACCACTAAGTCTACGTTATTTAATGTCCAACTACCAATATCTTTTAGGGTAGCTATGTTTCCATCACCAAACAGAACTTTAAATAAATAATCGTCATCCCACCCAGCGCGGTTACGTTTACGTTATGCAATTGCTGTGTCGCGCCCCCCACAAGCATGAAAATTAGATGCGTTTGCCCTGCGCAATTCTAGCAAGGGTGATTGCCTAGAGCCTGACTATCGTGTACTTTGCACTACAGACGAGGAATGGGAAGCTGAATTGAGAAAGCGGATTAATCAGCAACCGTAATCGGAAAAAATTTACACATGGGCGCTCTTGTAGTTGCCTATCACAGCATTTTTATTAATCTGGTTTACAAAGAATTAAATTTAGTACATTCAACTCATGAGAACTGAAAAGATACTTGTCTGTAAATATTTTTCGCCTAACTTCTTCTAGACAGTAACTTCTAAAGATTACAAAAGGAAAATCTTGATAGTTGTAACCAAGAGGCAGAACATTCCCCACAGGATATAGCAAGCGGATGTAAGTAGCAAGAATATCGCGGAAGCGTTCGTCTTCGGGTTCTTGGGGTTCATTAGCAAAATATTTACTCATCACTTCGCCACTAATAAATGCAAACAATGGTAATGCATAATACTGGTCTAAATACAAGTTATTTTGCTCAAGTTTTTGGGTTTTGCTAACTCCATCTTTGAGTTCGTTCACTAACTCGATAGCGTCTGCGATCGCAGAACGTAAACTTTCTGGGTAAGATTTACTATGGCTGATTTTCTGCATATATTGCCAGAGTTCGTTATTAGCATGATTTGCGATATCTAGCAGCCGCATTTGGTAAGTTTCCTCCAAAGTATTTTTAGCAATTGGAACTACCAACAGACTTCCACTCAGATAACCTGGTTCAATTTTGGCAAAATCTAGTAATTTATCCAGGGTGTAACAACTTTGGGTAAACTCTTGGTTGAAAGACTTTTGCAACGCTAGATAATTATATTCATCTGTATTTATTACAAATTTTGCCCTACCCAACAACTGTTCTAAGCTTTTGAATACCTTTTCGGGTAATACATCACTTCTATTTCTATAATGTTCTTTCTTCAGTTGGCTAATCAGATTTGCCATTTGAGCAGAAAATGTTTCACCTGCACCTGACACAGACTTACCACCTATGGGTATAATGATAAAATTATCTCGACCTATGGAACCAGAACCAAAAATCCTGGTCATGATAGAAGCTTTTAAAATTAATAATATATTTAACAGACTCAGCACACTTTCCTGTAATGATTGCCCGTCATCTTGATAATAAACCGACCGTTCCGCTAAATAGAAAACAAGTTCTTTATCCTGATTATCTATCTTATCATCTCCGCGACCTCTGTAAATAACCTGAATAATCTCCATCAAGTTTTTCTCAATTTCAAATTGGGGTATTTCTACCAGGATGTGTTTAGCTCTGGGGAAGGATAAACCGCGACTTCCAGAAGCCGTCATAAAAACCACTTTCACAATTTCTTGAAATTTTTGGATCTGTTGCTTTTCCTCCTCAGAGATATTCGCATGTATCTCCAAGTAATCTGTAAACTTCTCAAATCCCCAATCTTCCCTAATCGTATCAATCAGTTCCGCTAACCTACGCTTGTTTTGAATATAAACTATCAACTGGTCAACATCTGACCGCTTTATGAAAACTTTAATATCTTCTAAAATCTGCTTTTGCAAGCTTGACTCCAAGCCAGGGTAAGCGCACTTAATTTTGTATCTAAAAAGACAGATTATTTTACTTAAATA
>JAQYWP010000938.1 GCA_029379285.1 Rhizonema sp. PD38 | reverse complement strand
GGGTTCTTTTATTATGGGTGATTTAAAGGACATCATATAGCTTAGAAGACCCAAGAATCGAACGCAGGAAGCAACATTTGCTAATCGACGACATGCTGTTCACCCATGAACAAGCGTGAGGAAGGGCAATCAACCCACTTTTAGACGAGCTTACTTGCTCACGGTTTAAAAACTCATCAAAAATTTGTGTCGAGATGCCCCATTTCTATCATAAACAAGGCCTCCAAACCTCAATACCACATTTTCAAGCGGGGGAGCATAGCTGAAGATATCGTTTTTGAATGAATGGTTAAGCTGCACCGAATTCTAATTGTAATGCATCGTCGTTATTATCGGCGATGGTTGCCACAATAGTAATCAAGCGGGAAACTTCGCTAGGAGACAGATCTGCTAAGGTGCGTGTCGATATAACAACTACTTGATTTTCAATAATGCCAAAACGGGCTTCAAAGGTACTCGAACAGTTCATCTCCAATAATTGCCGCATTAATCTGGATTCATCTAGTGCAGGTAACTTTAATACGGTAGACCAAACCGTTAGGCTATCTTCATCTGTTTTTCCAGTCAGTTGAACAAACACTTCCACGCTACCGTACTTAAACTTCCACTGATAGCCATCTTCTGAGGATTGACTCACCATACCACTATCGTCTTGTTCCAGACTGTGAATGACGTTTTCAATGACTTCCACATAGTTGATACTCGTTGAAACCTCAGTAACATCGTTCACGAGTTCCTCGGTGGAGATGGATTCATTGGTTGCCTTTTCTTGATCAGGTTGGTAGTTTGTCATACAGATTTTTGCCTCAACATCACAACTATTTTATATAGACATATTTATAGCTCGTAAACAAGGTAATACTAATACTCAACCAGAACCACTCCGGTGATCGCGCAAATGCCGTTCTTCTTGACTAACCAGTTCTGCTTAAATTCTCAAATTTTGAAAAATGTTTACGATAAATCGATTCATACAACCTAGACGCATCAGAAACACGGGCAATCCAAAATCCGGGCATTATCTTAGATCCTGATATTTATGTACTTCCCAACGATATACGCTGTAGTCATTAGGGTAAATGTCCGCAGGAGATTCTTTTTTTTCTGCCAAAGACTGTGATGGAGAAAATCCGACTCTAGAGAATTCAACCAGTTAGCGTCGGACTCGTATACTTGCTTGACTAATTCCAAGCGAGGGTCATGATCCCACAATAGACCCATCGCCTTTTTATTACTATGCTTTTCCTTTGCCCATTCAGAGGCGATCAATGTTAACTCAGGGTTGCAGTCGCACAAAATTTAATTCATGATCTCTCCACTGGCGCAACTTTGGCCAACCCCGCACCAAAGCATCATGAGCTGGCTCTATGTAAGGATTGCCTTCGATATCTTTTCCTTTTACCAGCAGGCGTGCCGCAGCAAAACGTTCAATTACCAGATTTACCCGTGTCTGTTCTGGCTCAGGATAATTTAGTTCACTATATAACACTCGTCTGCGAGCTAACTCACTCGTACCAACCGCCACCATTCGCAGCATCACACGCTTGATAGTTTGCTCGTAAGCCGGGTCAAGTTCGACTAACTTTTCACATTCACGATCCGCTCTATGGGTAAGACTGCGAGTCACTCCCCCTAGTTTATTGTAATCTTTAATAGTAATTACGCGATCGCTAGTTTCTCCTTTTTTAACATTTTTGATGTACTTGAGATAAAGTTCACTCAGCGTAAATGAAAGTAAAGGCAAGGCACCAGGCATTTGTACGACTTCATCAATCAACCGATCTACCAAAGTTGGTGGGTCAAAATACAATGCTTTTTCTGCTGCTGGTTTGACAATCACAGAGCGCAATTCCTCGCGCGTCATTGCAGAGATAATAAACCGCTTTGGGTCACAAGGTTCCAAAGGTTTATCCGGGAATTGCTCATTCGGTTCCAAAAGTTGATCCGGAAATTGCGTTTCAAAATCTGAACGTAGAGTCACCACAATCCGTAATTGCTCTGGAAAAGCCTTGATTGCCTTTGCCAAACCATTTAAAAACTTTATCCGCTCATGCTCAACATGACACAGAGTAATTAACTCTTCAAATTGGTCAATCACCAGCAGTAGCATCATCTCTGGGTGAACCTGAGTCCAAGCCTTGACGCTATGAACCAATGTTTGTAATTCTTGCTCAAAAGCATTTGGGTTATCAGTAAACACTGGCATCTTTTCTTTTTCCAGTGTTTTGTTTAAAGCTTTGAAGGGTGCTTCTCCGGGACGAATAGGAGCAAGTATCCGCCACTGTTTGTCACCGAGCTTTAACTGCGGTATCAAACCTGCTTTCACCAAACTAGATTTTCCCGCACCAGAAGACCCTAATACTACTGTTAATGGATGCTTTGTTACGCATTTTTCTAATTTTTGAATTAATGATTTTCTCCCAAAGAATAATTTGCTATGTTGTTCTTCAAATGACTCTAATCCTCGGTAAGGATTAGTACTTTCGCTCAATGCAGGTGCAGACTCTAAGTTGTTTGGATCAAATTCAGGAACGGCAAAGATGTACTCGCCTTTATCATGGTTTTTAAGTTGATAAAAACAAGGAGTTTGTTTCGCTGTTAATTGACTTAACTGACTATGTATATAAACGTAGATTTCTGTGGCAGTCATCACACCATCTTTACAGAAATCTGCTTCTCCCATTAATGCATTAAAGAGCAATTGAGCAAAAGGCGAATGTTCAGAATTTTCGTTTCGGTGTCCCAATCTATACAAACTATCTGCGGCTCTTTCGTCACTAGCTGCAGAGGTAATCACCTGCTGGGCGCAACCACACATGAAGCGTTCATAACGTTCTCGATACATTGTTGAACGCTTGATAACTTCGCGCTTTTCTGCCCAATGGATCGCACCTGCAAAGCAGCAGTCAAGGATAACCAACAGATGACGGCAAGATAGCTTGAGCAAAGCATCGTGAAGTCGCTGCATGGTTAGTAAGCTGTCATCATTATCTAAATGCAAATGCGCGTCTTGGGGAACTAAATAGCCAGTAGGAATATCACTACAACCAAGTTCATCAGCCGCAATACCATGTCCTGCAAAGTAAAAAAAGATCTGATCATCAGGTTGAATTTGAATGGTACTACCATCTGCTAAGGGTAAAGTTTGATTTTCCAGGGCAGTTAATAGATGATTGAGTTGTGCGTAAGTTGCATCAGTATCTAAGAACGAAAGAACTTGATATTGGTATTGAGTTTCTAGGATCTTCGCGAGTTTTTTAGCGTCGTTGACAGCTGTTTTTAGAGGCGGGATGCCATTTTCATACTGATTAACACCAATCACCACTGCTATACTACGTTGAATGCTAGTCATAGTAGATGTAATACCTCATAGTAGTTATGAACAGTAAGACTTACGCACTGTATGTCCTGCTTCTATATACTTAATTAGTGAAAGTCGTCTTTACTTATGCAGTTTCAAGAAATCTGTAGTCAACACGCTTCGGATTGACTGTAAATGTGCTTTCTTGAATTACTTTATTTGTGCCTCTCCTGTATTTCTCATAATCTAGGAAACCATCACCACTAAAAACCGGATACAGCGTTATCCCGAAAGCCCCTTTGAGCAAGGGTTATACCAAGAATGATCTTCAGGTTTTTAAAGATTACGGTCTACTAGTTTGTTTTTCAACATGCTTTTACTTTACAGGCGATATTCAAATGCGTCGATGCATATAAGTTAAGGAAAGTTAGGGGCTTCGCTGACAAACGGCTTTTTGTGCCTTTGCTTGAGGCTATATTCACCAATATTTCGCCAACAGTATCTTTGATAGTTAGTAACCGTACTATTAAAAAAAACCAAATAAATTTATAATTATAACTAAAT
>JAQYWP010000937.1 GCA_029379285.1 Rhizonema sp. PD38 | reverse complement strand
CTTTTAAGGAAATTTCCGGTTCGTTCAATACTTTCCCCAAACCAAACCGTTCATACTTACTGGCTAATTTCCCAATTAACCCCACCTCATCGACAACACCAATCAACACCACCTGCTCAAAATTCTCCCCGTTGCGACTGTACCCGCGTACACAACCGGGCAGCCAAGGAACTTTTACCAAGTCCCCCCATCCCAGCAATAAATACCCCAATCTCATCGCTAGTTTCCCGCAAAGCCCTCAAACATCTCTGTAGAGCCTTTCTGCGTCCTACAAATTCCCCGCGACTGGCGTCTTTGACAATATTGTTCTCATCAAAAAATTCTGTTTCGGGTGCTTTGAATTTCAGCTTTTCCCGTCCCTTGGTACGCAACGGTGTCACCAAACCCTGAATTTGTCGCGTATCCCGGTAAATTCTCAGTAAATGCCCGTCGGGATGTTCTTTCTCCAGCATTTTTTAGCGACGAATACCATTATCCCAAAGTGGTGAATTGAAAGGATCGTCAGCATCTTGCGTCCAGTCCCAGTAGGGAATTGTCATACCAGGCACTCTTTTTTGTAGTTGTCGTTCAAATCTGTAAAGATAATAGCGATGCCAAGGAAGAAACGCCGGACCCTGGTGAGCAGCATTACGCAAATGCCTAGGATCGCTTGGGTCTACGTGTGTGGTTGTTGAACTATGCCAAAGCACATACTCATCGTAGATACTACGGTTAGTAGTACGACTAATACTAGCTTTGACTGCTTTGACTGCCGAAATGTAGTTTTGTTTTTCGGTGCTACTCAGATACCTGAAATTTTTTCTAATATTCTTCATCTTCCACCTCAATTTTTTGCTTCGTTTGTTTCTTCAATTCCTTAAATGCTTACGCCAACAATTTTCAATCAACATTAGGATCTAGCTTTACCTCACCAATAGGAAACTTTATTCCCTGGTCTATTAACCTTCTCGCTATTTCATGGGGTGAGTTAAACTGACCAAATAAAAGAGGTGTCAGATATTTCTGTGTATTCTTATTTCGGGTAATATTAATTTTTTGGTCATCAATAAATAGCTGATCAGACGTATCAAATGTAATGTCTATAGGTGCATTCATATCAGGCTTTAAATTGGTCACAATCATATATTTCCTACCTTTGTATACGAACTCCTCGGTTTCTTGAGCTTGAGCTTTACTAGCAAAGAAATTGCCAATAAATGGAGTACTCCCGGCGACTACAGTTCCAATACCCACGAAGCCGATTAGGCTTAAAAGTTGACGGCGAGAAAAACTAGAAAACATCTATTCTCCTGTTGAAGACAATTCACTAATTTGTTACGAGCCTTGAAAATTTAGTTTCGCACTCCTGACTAGTCTAAACTCCAGTTTTTGAGTGAATCGATCAAAACACAGGAGTATGACAATGGCGGACACGAGCATGGACATGCCAATTTAGCGTTGGTTGGGCCCGTACGGAAAGTTCTGCATGAGCTTTACGTCCATCGACTCGTTGACGGCGTAACCGACGATCGCACCGCTCTTGTCATCAATGAGGTGGCCAGGTCCTTCGTACAGCTTGTTCGTAGGTTCGACGTAGGTATCCAGTTCACTGAAAGGTTTGACCGTGTAATTTCGACTGCCTTCTACGTCGATGGGGAAATCATAACTCCACCCCCACGACACCCAGGTTCCGTTAGTGCCATCAGTTCCATCCGGTATTTTCATGTAGTTATTCTGGTGCACAACGAACGAATTGATCCATTGACAGTACCCATCAGCGTCTTGGTATGTCGCCACCTGATGGCCGTTCGCAAAGTTGTACAGGTTCACACGCGCGCCATTCAAGAAGCGAAAAGACGACCATTCCCAAGACTTGGTGTTAAAATCACCCCACTGGCGATCGACCCACGCCGTACCATGCACATCAAGATTCTTCGCGATGCCGTCCTTGCCCTTGAATGACACCTTGCCGTTGACACTCAGGCGCGGAACGGAGTAGTAGAAGCTTAATTCGTCCGGTGGCCCTTCTTGGATGAAGCCAAGGACGTTCAACTTGTCCTTGGCATACATGATTGTCTCGGCTCCGCTCATTTCAACATCGCAGGAGTAATACGGCGAGTTCCCCACCAGATGCATCGAGTTGCCCTCGAACGACCACTCGCTCTTGGTGTCCTCCAAGGCAAAGCAGACCGCGTTCTTCTCCGGCTTCCAGGTCTCTTCGTCGCTCATGACAGAAACCTGGTACCCGCCGGCGTGGAAATTATTTTTGTAGTCGGTGATCCCGGTCAAGGCCAAGCAAAACCGTTTTCCTTCCGGCACATTCCCAGGGTGAGTCTTTTGCCCCAGAAAATGAATTGTCGACCAGAAGAGGAAGTACGGGTTTCCAGCGGCGTCGAAAACAAGCGATGTCGAGTACCACCATTCGGTGGTCTTATCAGTCTGCTTACGGTGCGGCTCCCACTCCTCGGTGGGTTTGCGGAGACTAGGCGTTTGGGTGTCATAGCTAAGCATGTTAAATTCCTTTCAGGGACGGTGACAGATGAGAGGGATCGTTGAAGTAGATGCCATTGGTGTGCCCGTTGATGAGCTCCTAGTGATAGTAAGCAGAGTTAATCTACTGATAAAACTCCTATTTGAGATGGGGAAAATCCAGGGGCTGGGTTTCCATTCGGTGCGGTTCTTTGACTGCTCGGCATAATAGTACTACTCTCACTATCTGAAGTCGAATCCATGTTCAGCCCAATATTGAATGTTGCTGCGTAACCATCGCTTGTTTCAGTGAGTGCGAGTAATAATTGGTCTCCACCGTTACTGAAGATTCCGTCGCCATCATTCTTCAGGGTGCGCTGTCCAATGCTAGCGTATGGTTCCTGTGTGTCTACTTTATCTGTGATCGAGTCATCAAAGTACAACTGTGATGTAAACTCATAACTCTGCCCTGATGTCGCATCTGTGCGAACCTTAAAATGCATATGGACGGTTCTGACTTCGTACCAACCGGGATAGTTGGTTGTGAACTCAACGGTTCCATCTGCATCCGTCACTTGATACCCGTGTAGGAACTTTTGCCCGACGGTATTGAAACTTGGATCTTCCACGTCGGAATAGACGCCCAGCGCGTCACAGTGCCAAATATCCACGGTGGCATTTGCAAGCGGTGTGCAGCCATTACTACTTACTTGAGAAACACGCAGCGTCAGTTGGAGTGGGATACCTTCTTTCACCGAACCATCTGTCGGATCGGAGCGGATGTCGGAGCGGTTGAGCTTCTCGTCCACAAAATAGGGTCCTTCGGTCTGCTGCGGACTTACTACACAAGTCGGCAATGTTGTAGAATCTGCTGTACTTGACTCTGCCGCAAGGTTAGACATTTTAGGTATGAATACAACAAGCATTGCAGCTCCTGCTTCTCTGAATAGAGTAAATACCTGTCTTCGACTCAGAATCCAACCAACTTGACGAGCATTGTTTTTCATACTGCTTTTTGAATAGATGGACTTGTTCTACGCTAATTGCTCGCACTCGACACGATAGTGCAGCTCGCTCGATATCACCACGCAGTCGTTTATCGGGTGCATAATCGTAGACGAGAATTTCTGCACCTTTTAGTTTGAAACTATCAGGTGCCTCATAGCAGCATTGTCCGTACCCCTGACATAGATTCAAGTCAACAACTACTTTCACTTTCTGTACGTAATAAAATAAACAGTTCATCAGAAGCTATTTTCCACAATTCCATGAATTTGCCTGTTGTGCAAATGCGACAGAAAATTGATTTAAGTGCCCCATCTATATACCCAATTTTCAATGTATTAAATAATACTATATATTTTACAAGTAGTACTTATGACTTCAAAAATACATGAATAGAGTTTCGATTAAATTAATCA
>JAQYWP010000121.1 GCA_029379285.1 Rhizonema sp. PD38 | reverse complement strand
GGATAAAAGCTTTGCCATCTTCCGAAATTCAAATGCAACTAAATACCAATTTAACTCCAGTCATTTTCACACCATTAGGTGGTGTGAAAATGACCTACTTAGCTATGCCAGTACAACTTCGAGGTGTATAGAACAACTCTTCACAATTTAATAAAGCGGATTGATTTATTAAATTGCTAATTACTGCTGCGTTGGAATTTCTATCCAAAATTTTGTTCCTACATCTTGCTGTGAATCACATCTCAAAACACCACCGTGCTTATTGACAATAATTTGGTAACTGATTGATAGTCCCAAACCAGTCCCCTTGCCAACTGGTTTAGTTGTGAAAAAGGGGTCAAACACTCGTCCAATAAAATTTTTTGGTATTCCCTGACCATTGTCTGCAATGCAAATCATGATTCGGTTATAGTTTATCACTTCTGTGCGAATGTGAATCTGGGGATTTGGTATTTGAGCTCGAAGGTTCTCTCTATTCTCCCATCCGTTAACTCTATCATTTATGGCATCGATCGCATTACTTAAAACATTCATGAAGACTTGATTAAGTTGTCCGGGGTAGCACTCAACTACAGGTAATTTGCCGTATTCTTTAATTAACTCAATCTTTGGGCTATCAGGAATTTCCTTCAAACGATGCTGTAAAATCAGTAAAGTACTATCAATACCGTCGTGAATATTCACTGGCTTCATCTCAGCCTCATCCAGCCTAGAGAAATTTCGTAAAGACATCACTATTTGACAGATGCGATCTGTCCCTATCGTCATTGAGGACAGCATCTTGGGTAAATCTTCAACGATAAAGTTAAAGTCGATTTCTTTTACTAGCTTCAGAATATGAGAACTGGGGTTGGGGCAAGCCTGCTGATATAACGCCAATATTTCAAGTAAACTATCAATATATTCACTTACATGACTGAGGTTAGCATAGATAAAGTTTACAGGATTGTTAATTTCATGAGCAATACCTGCCACAAGTTGACCCAATGAGGACATTTTTTCGGTTTGGATCAGTTGAATTTGAGTTTGTTGTAAGTGATCTAAAGTCTGAGCTAATTGTTCTGCTTGTTCCCTTGTTTGAGCAAGTAATTCAGCTTGCTGTAGTCCCACCCCAATTTGGGCAGCAATTTGACTCATGAAAGCAATTTCAGATACCTCCCAATGACGGGGTTGAGAGTGCTGATAAGCTGCTAGTAAACCCCAAAGTTTTTGTCCAATAAAAATGGGAGTTATGACATAAGCTTTGATATGGAATTGCTCCAAAATCTCGATATGACAATTTGAGTGAGCCATTCGATATATGTCATCAACAGCAAATGATTCATTGTGGCGGTAGCGTCCCCCTTGTGTTTGTTGTAGATGGGTATCGTTCCAAATAGTTTTAGTCCATAAGTTGACTAAATCTCCGCAACCGGGACTAAGAATTTTATAATCATAAACAAATTCACCACTCCAGTCAGGGTTGAAACGATAGACAGCTACGTGTTCCGCTTCGAGCAATTGACAAACCTCTTTAGTGGTTTGAAAAATAGTGTCTATGTTCAGCGAATCTCGGATCTTAGCCACAACTCCAAACAACGCCTGCTGTTGCTCTGTTGCTTGTTGTAACTGGAGTGTGCGTTCTTTAACTAGATTTTCTAAGTTGGCATTGAAAGCATTTACCTGTTGGTATTGCTCGTACTGCTCAATCGCTAATCCAAATTGTTTAGCCAGTTCTTGAGCAAGTTCGAGTTCTAAAGATGTCCACTCGCGAGCTTGAGCTTTTCTCAATTCTCGCCAGACATCAAAAGATATGCGGGGGTAAAGCTGACGTTGATCACTGTCAAACTGCCCTGCCCACAAAGTTTCTGTATCAACTTCATCTCGGAAAATACTTAAATAAGCTAGCAATTGATGACGATACTGGAGCGGGATCATCAGTATGCTACGAATTTTAGTTGGTCGGAAAGCAACCTGCAAGTTTCGCAACTCAGGAGTTTGATAGATGTCTTGAATTGCCCAAATATCCCACTGATTAGATTTATAGTGTTCCTGCCATACACTATACTGTTCCATCAGTTGATATTTCGCTAACTTTGGTATTGCAGGTTGCTCTCCAACAGTGTAAACATTAACATAGCTATTTTCAGTGTTCAGACATTCTGTTAGGCTCTTCAGCAAGCCATTCTGAATATGAACGTCTCTAATGCAAAGCCTCCCACCAGAGCCTTGAAATGCAGCAACAGCTTCTTCTAACGCTAATTCTAATTCGATAGTCGGCAACGAATGCAGTAGAGAGGCTATACGGTTCACTATCCTTTCTCTGGAAGCTCTTTCTTGAGCTTGAGTCAGGAGATGACTTTGGGCGATCGCCACTGAGAGCTGATCTACCACCATCTGTACCGCTTCAATTTCATATTCTGACACGGATCTTGGGTCTGAGTGGTGAGACACAAGCAGCCCCCAAAGTTTATCTTGATTGATAATTGGTGCTATTAAAGAGGACTTTACTCCCATTGCCGTTAGATATTCCGCATGGCAGGAGTCTAGAGGGCGGTAATGGATCTGCTCCGATGTCAGTTCTCCATTTTCCAACTCTAATGAGGGACTGTAACCAATTTTCAAAGTATCAACATCAACGACTGATCGCACCCTTGATTTAATAAAAAGTTCACGCGCGTAGGGCGGAATATCATCAGCCGGAAAATTAAGCAACAATAATGACGGTAGGCGATTATTATGTATGGACTCAGCTATAACCTGACCACTACTGTCTGCATGAAATTTGTAAATCATCACTCGGTCAGTTCCCAGCAACGAGCGTACTTCTGCCACTGTTGTTGTCAAAATATCTTGTAAATCTAATGTTCGACGGACACTGTTGATAATGCGATGTAGCAAGTTTTCTTGCTCAAGACGTACTCGCAAATCATTTTCAGTAATCAGGGTCATCGTTTTCAATCTAATAGTTATATGAAAAAAATTTTGTGAGAGATCTTAATAAACCTAAAATCATTATTAAGGTTTGATGTCATATTTGTCCTCGGTATAACTACAGACAAATATTCATTGTTCCAAATGTATTCTTTAGAAAATTTTCAAAAAATTGATATAATTAAGTAAAAGACGCAGATTGATGAAAGCTAAAAGTTATCAATTGACACCATAACATCACCATATATTTAATTTTTTTAACCGTTACGCTGAGGATACGTACATGCACGGAATGCACTGTTCTTGTGGCATTTTCTAATGACCTAGCGACTGAGTTGACTTTTCACTTCAAAGTTCTCAATGCACCAAAGAACGTGGCTTTTTCTACAATTTAATTCTCAATAGTCATAAATTAATGAAAATGACGCACGAAGAAATCAGGGCTTGGGTAACCCTCAAAATGACCTTTGCTACATGCCGTGAAAAGTCAGAGCGACTGAGTCACCCCATCTTTGCAGTACTCTCACAAGCAAATGAGCGTCAGGGCGGGGGGAACCGCCCTTGTCAAGTTTCTGTCAGTAAGAGCGCTAAGTAAAGAAAGAGAATATTTCACAACCTACACTTCTAACGCTCAACGCTCTTTGCCTGATCAGCAAAACGAATTTTGAGATAGTCATCCTCCATCTTTGCTCCTGCAGGTTGGAGTGCAGCTAAGGCTTGTGGCAATACTAAGTTACGGCGATGATTGCCAATAGTAATGTTAAGTTCATCACCCGTTTTACTCAGATGCACCTGATTTTTGGGAATACCAGGTAAGTAAAGCTCTAAACTGTATTGATTTTGCTCTTGAATGATTTTGATAGTGGTTTCTTTGTAATAAACTTGAGTTGGGTCCTCATCTTTGTATAGTATTTCTTTCAGACGTTCTAAAGCTTCCAAACCACACATCTCTACAGAAAAAAGAGGAACTTCTTTTACTGGAAGAGGGTGAAAGTTTTCATGGATTTCTTGGCGATATTGCTGTTGATTCTCTTTCCATCTTTGAAAAAAGGGGTCTTGTACTTCATTGGGAATGATCCGATTTGCCACTATCAAGTCTGTGGCAACATTATATAAACTTAGATAAGCATGAGCACGAAGAGACTCTTTAATCACCATCTTTTCAGGGTTAGTGATGAGACGTACTGAGGTTTGATTATTGTCAGTTAATACTTTTTCTAAAGCTTCAATTTGTTGGTAAAACTCGTAAGGTGCGTCCATTACCTCTTTGTCAGGTAGAGAGAAACCAGCGATTGGTTTAAAGAAAGGTTCTACTAAAGGTCTTAGTGCGACTGAGATATTTTGAAACGGTTTGTAGAAGCGGCGCATATACCAACCGCTCACTTCTGGTAGACTGAGTAGACGAAGTGCTGTACCCGTAGGGGCTGAATCGATAATCAGCACATCAAAATCGCCTTCATCATAGTGGCGCTTCATCCTAACTAAGCCAAAAATCTCATCCATACCTGGTAAGATTGCCAATTCTTCCGCCTGCACCCCATCTAAACCCCGTGCCTGTAAAACTTGGGTAATGTAACGCTTCACTGAACCCCAATTTGCCTCTAGTTCAAGCAGTGCATCCAGTTCTGCACCCCACAAATTTGGACGAATTTGGCGCGGTGCATGTTCTAGTTCTATGTCAAAACTGTCTGCTAAAGAGTGAGCCGGATCTGTACTCAGAACTAATGTACGATAACCAAGTTCGGCACAACGAAGTCCAGTGGCGGCAGCTACGGAGGTTTTGCCCACACCGCCTTTACCTGTCATTAAAATTACACGCATGGATAATTCTGTCTTGTGTGAGAAGTGTTTACACTTATTTACATTATCGTCTGTTTGTTTGTTTGTTTAAAGTGCTGCTTTAGTAAATTTAGGCGCGAACAGTTCCAATAATCGATGTGAGAAACAATCATCTCTTGGGCATTGAGGCGCAACTCACTCCTGCCTGGAACAGCTACGCGCGGTTTCCAAGGTAGGGGAGTATTCCAACTGAGTGTCCACTCAGTCTTAATTGTGTCTCCTTCTCTATAAATATTGTGCACGTCCATTTTGGTGTTTATAAACAAAGTCTCGATGAATTTAATCATCAACTTGTACCGCTTAACTCCATGAAATTTGTTAAGCGGGTCTTGAAAATAAACATCTTGAGCGTAGATACTGTATGTTTGATTAACGGGAAATCTTTGATAGTCTTCTTTCAAAATTTCAATGATATCCATATTTTCTACATGCTAATTACTCATTACTAATCAATCTCATCCCATAAACGTTCCAACTGACGCCGCCAAGCAGTTAAAACTTCTTCCTGAACTTGTGCAGATTGATCTATTTCACCCATCAATCCTTCTGCGTAAAAGCGGTCAAGGTTTTGCATAGTGGCTTGTAGGGACTGCCCTTGCTGTTTCGCTGCCAAAATGATTTGTCGGATACGGCTTTCAATGAGTCGATTAAAAACATCATCTAAACCACTTTTATACAGGGAGATAAGTCGAGCGATCGCATCTCGAAAATCTTCTACAACCAAACTGGCACAATTATGCTGAAACACTCCCCAAATCACATTTTGGTGTAAAGCGTAGCGGGCTTCTTGAGTGTCATCAAAATTTGCTTCTAAAAATTGTTCTAGAAATGGTTGAGCTTCTTGTAATGGTACAATTGGTAGCAAAATCCGCAACCAAGTTTTATCATCCGAAAGCATCACTAATAGCCGTAGATTCTGAGTTTCTATTTGCCAAGAACCTGGTGCAACGGTATTGATAGTTTCAGCATTAAATAATTCTTTAAGTGTATCTGCTATTTCTTGCGGATTCATAGTCTTTTTTTAAGCTTCAGTTTCTAGCGTAACGTTTTCAGCTAGCAATGCGTAGGCGTAGCCCGCCGCAGGCATCGCAAACCTTTGTAAGCATAAGTATTTAACCTCTCTTATGCAGAATGATTATCTATAATTTTGAGCTTTCAGAAAATTAAATCTACAACTGATAATTCTTCTTAAGAAGCAGAGGTTTAGAAGTTGATAATTTAGTCTTTTAAACTCGCTTTTTGTAAACCAAAAATACCGAACCAATTGGTCCAGGATTTTCGACGTAGATTTTATTGTTGTAGTATAATCCTGGAGACATTCCTCCATCAAATAACATACCTTCAAGAATATTGCCTAAACAGTTATTATGAGCAATCCCTTCAAGAACATTATCAAACATATTTGGTAAAAGTTCTGGATTTAGCTGAGATAATTTAATATTTGAGTTTGCTCTAGCGTCATTAACAAGTAAGATCACATCCCCTTTAGTCGTTATGGCTACCATTGAACGATTAGTTATCTGATTGCAAGCTGATTCTCCTAAAGCTGAACAAATATCTTTGAATTTGCCGTTTTGATAAAATCTGCCATTACCTCCAACTAAGTTGTAATTAAGAATATTATTTTTTCTCTTTCCTACTTGGAGAGTTGCTTGACGTTGCTTTGCTTCTCCTCCCGATATACCGAAGGAAGAACGCTTATTTTTAAATGCACCTGAATACTCCACACCACGAGAAATATTCAAACCTTGAGGCTTATTTTCTGTATCTATATAATCGGCGTTAATTGCTACAAGAGGTGTTTTTCCATTTAATTTAGCATTTTCCTCGGCAATAATCTCATGAAACTGTTTGGGCACATATTCTTGACGAAATCTACCCTTTCCATCCTTTGTATAAAGCTTATGAGATAGACCAACGTTAACTTTAAAATCTAGTTCTTCTGACTTAGGGTTAAAAATAATCACATGATTAATGCCATTTTCATCTTTTTCTCCCTGATTATTAGTTTTAAGAAAAACCAGACTGAATTTTTCATCTTGCCCTAGACAACTTTTAGGTTTAGCTGTCGCTAAATTTTGTTCAATCCCGTGACAGCCTAATAACAATACCAATAGAATTATAAAGATACGTAAAATAAATAACTCTATTTTGAACATACTTAGTTTTGCTATGTAGGCGGTGTATAAACACTTAGTGTAATCTACTAATAAAATAGCGAAAAACCGATTCAATAAAATTGGATTCAGAGTCAACCTATAAATTACACAGTCTGGGGTTGGTGAACCTGTAAGGCAATGAGGTTACACCCCAGTGCAACTTGTATTTGCAGTATTTTAGCAAGCGCACCCGATCTGGAGGAGGCGATGCGATCGCCTTTGTTCCTACTCCCTTCCCGCCAGAAGAATACCGATTAAAAACCGCCAAGACGCCAAGGACGCAGAGAAATTAAATAGGTAATCTTACACCGGGAAGGGAGTATTACTTTCCTAGAATGGAATCCAATCTATCTTATCAAGCCATTCTTCAGCTTCAGTCGTATCCCAAATTAAAAAAAGCGCTTCTGCCCAACTACCTATTGTTCCGCTTGGACGTAACCATACTAATCCCCAAATATGTCCACCTGCTTCCCAATGTTCTTCTAGGTGTCTTGGAATACTTTTGCGATTATCCGTCACCAATACCCGTTGAGATAACTCCAGATAACATAGAATATCTGGATCGAGGGTTCCTAATGATGGTGCATCTGGATCTCCAACGCGCAGAATATCTATTGCTGAGTTGAGACGTAAAGCAGCAGCCTTCAACTTTGGCGACAAATTTTCGTCTAGTAAGAAGCGTAATTTCACTAACGTTTGAGTAACTCCTGTTCTCGTTGAGCTTTTACTGCTCTCAGACGTTGCGCCAAAGGAGAGGGATTAGCTAGCCATTCTTGATAACGCTGTTCCCGCCACTTTGCCAACCGCAACATATAAGCATCCATTTTGACACGATTATGCAAATAGTAGGTAATCGTAGCGTAAATCTTTTCCAAATTTAGGGAAGGCAACTCCTCCAAAATCTGCTCAGGTGAATATCCCTGCAAATAATAATCAATCACATCATCAATACCAATACGATGCCCTTTGACACGGATATCATCTGGATCTAAAAATTCAAAATAATCTTCTAGTTGCATACGTCTATTTCTGTAGGATTTTATAGCGGTTCTTACTCCTAACATGACTGTAAGATTACCTATGCAATTTTTTCTCTTTTTCTACTTAAACCGTAATTTGAACATAAAAACCCCGCTACAGTATAACCGTATTGGGGTAGAAACTTTAAAATTAATTTTGGCTAATCTAAAACCCAAAATTAGAAGAGCCATTCTAAAACAGCGTCTTCTTTCTTATTAGTATTCCGAGAAGGTGTTTCACGATTGAACTTCATGTGAATTGAACGTGTTTGTTCACCATCAGCAGCCACAGCCTTAATTGGATAGTCAATCAAACCATCTTGGAAGGACATCTGAAAGCGGAACGTACCATCTGGATTCAGTTTAATTGGACGACCGCCAATCGTTACATTAGCATCAGGTTCGGTCGCACCATAAACAATCAACTCAGCATCAGCGATCAACCAGAACTGGCGCGGACGCATAGGTACGTCACCAGAGAAGCCAGCACCGGACATTCCAACACCAGACATTGTTAAACCGGAAGTTGTCGGAACTGCCCACATACCTACGCCAGAAGGGAAGATATAGGAACTGATCGCTTGTTCGGGACTGACAACATGCTGCATCGATCCGTACAGAGAACCTGCAACCCGCAATGCTTCACCAGACTCAGCGATGCCAAAGATTTGGTCGTAAATGCCATTCTCGCCAGCACCAGCACCAGCACCTGTAGTTGTAGCAGTCCCATTCGCAGTCGCAGGCGTTCCTGGTGACGCTTTCAGAGTAGGAGGAACCAATTCATAAATAGTCTGCTCACGCAAATCTTCATCAAAGTTGACATTAATGAAGATGTCCTCAATCCAGTCGGAGGGATATACAGGAGGAATGTGTACTCGTGCAGAGCGAGCCAGTACCAACCAACGACCATCACCACAACGGTAACCGATGTCGATGACATAATCGCGATCGCTTACTGGAACTGGTAGATACCATTCCCTTGCTAGTTCATCACAGGGATATTCCTGAATGCTGTGAGGGCTTTGGTAATCTAGGTTAATGTGGGTGACATCGTAAATCCGTAATGCCAGTTGTTGTCCGCCTTGACGGCGCAGCTCTTCTTTTTGCTCGTTGGGAACATCCCAATAGGTATAAGCCCATTGAGGATCGCGAGGCATAAGGACAATGCGGCTTTCACCATAGCCAATTGGGAGTTCAGCAAGTCCCTCATCGACATCAGCGAGATAAGTACCAGTACGATCTTCTTGACCCAACTCAAATTTCGCTGCTTCCACGGTTTCCTGTGCCTCCATTGAATGAGATTGGTTGAGATGAACTTTGTTATGCTGTACTTCTTGAATTGCTGTTAGCAGTTGCGATTTCCGCATTCTGCTATAACGAGATATGGAACATTCGCTGGCTACTCTGCGTAATTGCCGCAATGTCATCTCTTCTAGTGGTGGACGTTCTTTTGCCATAATATTTGGCCTCCAGTAGTTTGAAATGTAAATAATATCCCCTGGTTAAAAAGTAGTCGATTCTGATGTCATCAACCCCAGATGAACTTTTTATTCCTGACTCCTGGTTTCGCTGAGTTGTTCAGCGTTTAATGTGTTTTTAAATTGTGGTTTATCACCGTTCAATAGCCAGTCATGCTAAAACCAGTATTTTTTTGGGAGTTGCGGATTTGCTTGTTTATAAATAAATATTAACCAGTAAACCTGTGTTGGGATCAAGGGGTTTCGGAGGCATTTTTGCTCTTTCCACGTATTTATTAGCTTTTTGGTCCCCAAAAAGTCATGAAACCTTGATATTATCACCAAAACATTAGGCAGAAAACCATATATTTTATCTTAAATATCAGGGATTTATGACATTTGAGACTATATAGGAATTTCTTGCACCCTGTAGTGGAAAATCCTACTAAGAATCCTGTCTTGTGGAATTAAGTTTTTTTCACTCAGATCTAGAGTTGGTAAGTAGGTTGGCGAAGTTCAGCTTGAATAGATTTTCGGTCTACTAAAGTAAATGTTGTTCTTATGAGATTTCACAACGTCATCATCATTGCTGGAAGTATATTAATTGCATTGCTAATTGTTGGCGGGGTAGTGATCATTAGGGCGATCGCACTTAACACTCCAGAGGCAACAGTGCAAATGAAATCGTCACATCCGCGACTCTGGATTGTGAGTGGAGGTCAAACGGGAGTGGATCGAGCAGCACTCGACACAGCATTATCACTTTTCATGCCAGTTCGTGGGTGGTGTCCAAAGGGACGACTTGCTGAAGATGGGAGAATACCGCCCATTTATCCACTTCAGGAGACAACAAGCACAGACTACGCAGTACGCACTGAGTGGAATGTCCGGGATTCAGATGGGACGCTCATCCTTTCATCAGAACCGCTTGAAGGAGGGACAAAGCTTACAGCCGATCTTGCACAGGGGTACAAACGCCCCGTTCTTGTTATCAATTCGCTATCATTCAACGACGATGACATGAGTCGTTTCTGGAACTGGATTCGAGATTGCAACATACGCATTCTCAATGTTGCAGGTCCGCGAGAAAGCGCACAACCGGGTATCATCTACAAGCGTGCCCAAGAAGTTCTCAAGCAACTATTTGAGTAGCGATCGCGTTTATTGATTCGTTTAACCTACCCAAAGTTTTTGAGCAAATCTCACAGCAAGTCTAGAAAGCAAAACGGCAAAGCAACCTAAAATCAAGTAACCCCAACGAGGATGGCGGGACAGTAATAAACCTAGAGCTACACTCAGGGATACAATACCGTAACTTAAACGACTCAAGGATATCGTGCTGCCAGAAGCTAACAGCAAACCAATCCCGCAAAAGCCATAGATAGAAGTTACTAAGGTTAATTGAGTGCGTAAGCGCCATAACACGTAGCTACCACCTAAAATTGTGACTGCATTTAGCAGGTTATAAATGAACCAATCATCCGCGAGTATTAACAAAAATAAGATGAGAGCGTAATAAAAGCCACCGACAACTTTAAGAAAATTGCGACGTTGACGGAAGCGCCATAAGAGACAACCTGTAACAACAATGATGAATAACACTAAAGGATGCAACGGGTTTTGAATTGAACTATCCTCCCAATTCGATGTCCCGATGGCAATTTGTACTAGCATCTCCAGCCAATTCTGCCAATTAAACCCAAATGAGGGACGCCATCCCCGTTGTGCTTTGATAAAAGCTAAAGGATCGCCAAAATGAATCGCACAAAATAGGCTGAATAGCAGCACTCCTATAGCAGTAGCAATAGACACAATGTAGGCGATGGGAGAGCGCCGTTGTTTCCAAGCAGCGATCGCGAAAGCAGGAAGCAGTGCTAACCCAGTAGGACGAGTTGCTGTGGCCATTGCACCCCAAATCGCACTCCATCTATATTGCTTTTGATCAAAGGTTTTTAAAGCTGCCGTACTTAACAACAAATATAAACCCTCCGTATAAATCACACTCCCAAATAAAGACATCGGACACCAAGCTGCTACCGCACTCACCCATCGCGCTGCACTGCTTCCATAATGTTTCTCCACCCAAAAGTACAAACAGTAAAGTGTCGCGCAAAAAGCTAAGTTATTTACCAAGGTACCTGCCACTTCAAAAGGTAAGCCAAGGCTCATGACTTCTCGAACGATTAAGGGAAATAAAGGAAAGAACGCAATATTATGTTGCTCCCCGTCATCCCTGTATTCATACCCAGAAGTGGCTATAGAGAGGTAATGTACACTATCCCAGGCATCAAACACACCCCAACCGAAGGAGGGGTGTGTACCTCCTGTTGGTACTTTTAGCAATGGTGCCAGTAATAACATTGCTATCCAAACGAATAGTCTACTGCTCAACCAGATGGCTGTTGGAAAGAAGAAGGCATTTTTCCATAAAACTTTTCTGATAAATATCTGAACTTGAGCCATAAGCTTGATAGTTTACATAGCAAACAATCATTAAAAATTTGGGCATTTTTGTATAAATCAGATACTATATCCCGACAGTGCCATAGCCCAAAACATCTATGTTTCCAAACATAAATTGAAACACAGAAGCTAAACCATAAGTCAAGAATTTTGTTGACTACACTCTGAGTAGAAGCTCACCAAAATAACAAGGTTAGACACGCGATCACCGATGCTGCAACGCGTGTAATTTTATAATACCAGTTCAAATTACTACTTAGTAGATAAAATTATATCAGTAATTGTTCTGTTTATTGGGCCAACTCAAGGTAACTGAATAGGTTTTACCTTGAAAGCGGTCCACAAAAATAAATGTCTATAATGTCCGTTTGATCACTTAAAATAATGTTGGCAGTTATGTTATCATTTCTAGCGCTTTTGGTGTTGTATCTCATAAACTCTCGCCCTTATCCTGCTCTAACAGGCACCTTTCTCCCTAACTTAGGAGAGGGCATTCTGTATGTGGCTTAACCGCTATATTTACAAGTATTTAGGCGAACTTGATATAACCTTCGCACTGACTATCTCTGACGTGTTTCATTTGAACACATACATATTTAAAAATTATTATATAGCTGTGACATGCCACGGCTCTGCTTCTTGTATTGAATACAAATGAGAAATTTTCAGTCAGAATCGCAGTGTTTTCTCATACGGCAGGGGTTTATGCCAACACTGACGTTGTCTTGTTTGGCAAGACAGGAGATAGAACCAAATAAGTTGTCTCAAAGAATTACTTAATAAAGTGCGTTTATTGGCATCGCCGCATCAACCGAGGTTTATGCAGCCGTAAATCAAAATACTTTATACAACCAAATCTTAAATACAAAAATATAAAATATCCAGTAGTTTTACTATCGTCCAAGGTATAGCTACTGAAAAAAACGCCTTATCTTGTGGAATTGCTCAAGTCAAAATTTTCTTAAATTACACAAAAGTTCGCAAAGAATTACTCATCAAAATTTATAGTGTATATGGAGTTAATTCATAAATTTTTGTGAAAGAAATTACACTTCTTGGTTCAACTGGCTCAATCGGCACTCAGACATTAGATATTGTAGCTCAGCATCCAGAGCAATTTCAGATTGTCGGGTTAGCGGCTGGGAACAATGTGGAAATGTTGGCTTCTCAAATTCGGCAGTTTCGACCAAGTATAGTCGCCTTATGTGCAGAAG
>JAQYWP010000936.1 GCA_029379285.1 Rhizonema sp. PD38 | reverse complement strand
TGCTACGTACTCAAAATGGGCGGTTGATTGTCGTTGGTCAGCCGGAGTCGGTCACATATCATCCTCACAACCATCACGGTCATTAACATGCTAGCATCTGATATTCTATTGTCATGGAATCTCGTCTCTGATTTCCAACAGCTTTTTACTTAGAGTGTTCCAAGGAAAAAATGATCCAAAAGATTGGGATACGAGAGAGAATAATCAGTGTGCAGTACGCTTTATGTCTCCAAAATCTCTCATTCAACTAACTGACAGCCTAAAGTCGTTGTATATAAAGACAGTACAAAAGCTATCGATCTAGCGATCGCTCTCCAATTTATGGCGGAGGTAGTTAAAGGATTCGGACTCCTCTAAGCAACAATCGCAGAGCGGGAACTAGGAAGAAATCGACGAACAGAAGTGCCAGAAACTCGAGAGATTCAGCAGAGTTTAGTTCGGCACTTTGGAAACATCAAAAACCCAAGAGTAGAACGCACTAAGAAACATCTGCTTACTGATATCTTAGCGCTTGCAATTCTAGCAATCATTGCCGGGGCGCAAGGATGGGAAGACATTGAGAATTATGGCATTAGCTTTCAACAGTGGTTAGAAGAGTTTTTGGTGTTACCCAACGGTATTCCATCAGATGATACCAATCGATCTGGTATTTGATTGAGTTCATCGACCCAGAAGCTTTAAATTGATGCTTTCTCTCCGAGGGTGATAACCCTGGTCACGAAGATGGGAGGAGAGGTAGTCCCCATAGATGGGAAAACACTTAGAGGTTCCTATGACCGAAGCACTGGCAAATCAGCAATCCATGTCTAAAGCATAAATCAACCAAAGTATGTAATAAAAAGTAAAATTATAGCAACGGAGAACAAGCTTTTCAGACTATTTTGTTGCCCCCTCAGGACTTCAGAACACCTTGCGCTCTTCTAAATGCGCTCTTATATCCCGACGCTCGCGCCAAACTGGACGCAGTTGTTTGTTTGCAAATAACTGCAATTGATCCTCAGTATGAGGTGAGCCTGGTTGAGTTGCATTACCATAGCCGATAAGTGCCATTGCCTTTACTGGTTGAGAAAACTCAATAGCCGCGACGAACGAATCACCCTTAACTGCTTGAAAGCGACCACCGTCAACTGGTGCATAATCGACGACGTGGAAAATACCGAGACTTCCACCGCCACCATTAGCAGGCAAATCTGTATTATTTATATGTAGTCGGAAAACATCTCCCCACGCGATATCTAGCTTTCCATAAGTTTTTTCCACTTTGACAGCAACAGCTTCGAGTGTTGCAACTGCCGATTTGGGATCGACGAAACCGTCTGGGGTGGTTCGTGGAAAGTCTTGACTCCAAGATTTACTAAACGATTTGTCATCTAAGTGCATCTGTTTTGCCCAAAAAGCAAAAAGTACCGCCCCTCTGGAATCTGCATTAGCTTGTCTATCCCACGCCAAGAGGACATCAGCAGATCGCCGTGCTAATTCACCTCCAAGCTTTCGTGTTGCAGGAATCAAGTCATCCAAAATACGATCTGCCAGTTCCATGCGGGTCGAAAATTTGTATCGTACCATTTCATCGAAAGAAATGAGGTCATCCTCAGAGAGCATTCTGATAGAACGCTCCGTCCGAAAATTACCGGGAAAACGTAGGGATGCCGGTGCCATGTAAGGAGGATAATTATCTGCTTTAATTGCAATAGGAAACGTCGTTGTCCAAGGTGGGTCGTTGGTATTTTGCAACCAGCCGCTTTTTGGATCAATGACGCGTGGTAAATCCTCATAGGGATGAATTTTCGTCCATAGTGTTTTAGAGGTGTCACCAGGAATAATTCCTTGCCAGTATTTAAAATCACCTTGAGAACGAACTGGAACATCACCGTTGAACATATGTGGGGTATGCCGTAAGTATCCCAAAGTATTTCAGTACTTTTCGCTATTCGTGCAGAAGTTTGAACTCCCAAAACTAGAGCAAAGATAATACCGAGTACAAATAATAAGAGTCGGAATGGTTTTTGCCTGAAAGATCTGTATATGTATCCCATAAGCTGGTAAAAATGATAATTGCCTGAACACGGTTTATGCAGTAAGGGATGATAGTCACGGTAATTTTTCCAGCGCTCTTTCTGGCGAGATGCTGTCCCTGATAAAGGTAAATTTGCGGCAAGCCTTCCGGTCGCGTTAAAATAGCGTTGACCGTAACAAAAAACGTCAACACTGCAAACAACACATCAATCATTGGATATGTTTAATGTTCACCTCTACCGCTTTTCAATATTCGTTGTGTAGACGCATAAGCTCTTTCTCCTTCTTCTTCATAGCGATCGCGATACAGTATTTCTAACTGTCCCCCGTATTCCTGAATTTTCGATATTTGGTGTTCAAACAATGCGCGAAACGTGTTTGCTGCCAAAAGTGCAAGGATAGCGACAATCATCCCACATGCTGTGGCAAATAGCGCTTCACTAATCCCTGCTGTGACTGCTGTGGTTTTCGATCCACCCACATCACCGATGTTGAGTCCTCTAAAGGATCTAATTAATCCTAATATCGTTCCTAATAGACCTAAAAGTGGTCCTAACCCCACTATCGACTCGAACACATTGTTGAACCTTCGCAGTCTGGGAATTTCTGCTAGCGCTTCACTTTCCAATGCCAAACGAAACTTGTCTGGCGTTGGTCGTTCTAATTCCAATGCCGACAGAAAAATCCGCATTATGGGTAGATCTGCATGTTGTCGTACTTGACTAATGACACCTACCATGTTGTTCTGGCGGTAAAGTTGAAACACCTCTCGAATTAGGGGTTGCTGACGCGATAACAACAGCCAAAACCGCACGCGCTCAATAGCCAGACCAATTGTCAATACGCTACATAGTAGCAGGGGCCACATGACTATGCCGCCTGCTTCAAAAAGTTTAGCGATCATATAATTCTCAACAAATTAACGACTATATGTAGTAAGAGTACTTTTGCCTAATTAAATGTTAATGATATAGTTTTTCGATTAAAAATGGAATACCTGAAAATATTTTTCCAGCTAATTCAATATTTGATGAGATCTCTCATTTATTCGACTCAAGTTGCTGATTATTAACATGCAGGTATGGTAACTAGAGGTTGAGACGATCCGGATGGCTGCCGTTCCCTACGGGCATCGCAGACGACAATATTATCGGTTGTGCCACGCATAACTCCGATTATTAGTGATAGCACTTTATTCTTCTTTTTTTCTGAGTAATTTATACTACTGTGACCATCAAGACATACAGCCTATTAGTATGGTGATCGCGACTGAAACAACCAAACTTCATAATGCACATTATGATTACTCCCTTCCCGCCAGAAGAATACCGATACAAAAAACCGCCAAGACGCCAAGGCAGCCAAGAAAGGAGTTCTAGAAGATAGGTAATCTTACACCGGGAAGGGAGTAGTTTGAGAGCGTGCATAACTCCTAAAATATTTCACTGCTCTTGGGTGCGACAAGTGAATGATCTGCCTGACGAATAGCTTGTCCATAAGCTAAAACCTCTTCAAAGGAAGGCTCATCATTGAATAAACTTGTTATATCATGTCCGTTCGATTAACCTTAGAGTAATTTTCACCTAAATGAACCACACGATTGGTAAGGGCGAACGGCCGTTTGCCCCTACAACTGTGGTCTAATTACCTGAAAATTGCTGTAAATACTGGAATAACCCCACCGTGCTTTTCGGTGCGCTTTGTCTCCCCTCCCCGCTTGCGGCTATCCATTACGTGGGGGTGGGGAATACGGTTTGGTTAAGGATATTTATCTGTTGAGGCAGGCTGTTCTTGAGCAGGGGAAGTAAAGCAGCAGGGGGGGAAAGAGTTGATAGACAATTGGTTTTTTCCTCCCCTGCATCC
>JAQYWP010000935.1 GCA_029379285.1 Rhizonema sp. PD38 | reverse complement strand
CCCAAATACAGGTAAAATTTTAGGGCGCGTGAGTTTACCAAATGTCGCTATTGGTGCTTTAGCCCAAGACAAAGTCGGGCGTTTGTGGGTAGGAACTTATGACGGATTAAAGCGGGTAGATCCCCGTAGTAACGAAATTACAGCACAGAACTTATTTTTACCTTCTAAACGAGTTTTGTCTTTATTAATTGATAAGCGAGGTTATTTGTGGACTGGCACAGATAACGGCTTAGCTTTGATCAGCCCCGATGAAGGTTTGATTATGACGACATTAAAAGATCTTCCTGGTGTCAGCGCCAACGCTTTGACTTTAGATGCTGAAGGCCAACTTTGGGTTGGGACTCTTGATGGAGTTGTACAAGTTAACACTGCCAATGCTTTCATTCTCAAGCGCATTAAAGATTTACCAGGCACAACTGTCCAATCTATAGCGATTAGTCCACAAGGATTAATTTGGGCGGGAATGCCGAATAATTTGCTTGTCATTAATCCGAAAACTGGTTCAGTACTCAGATCTGTCACTCGCCTTCGCGGACGTAATGTTACAGCTGTCAACTTTGCTAAAGATGGAAGTGTTTGGGTTGGCACTGATAATGGGTTATTCCGCTTAAATCCAGATACTGGTGCTTTGTTAGACCAAGTTCCAGGTCTTCCTTCTAGCCGTGTTCTTTCTCTTGCACCAGATATAGGCAATAAATTATGGATTGGGACCACAGAAGGTTTGGCTTGGTTAATGCCTAAAATGGAAAGAGCAAAAGCTCATCTTGCTTTCAGTCGCACAGGTAATTAATCATTCTTAATCCAAAATCACCAAATGCCAGTCACTACCCAGCAACTCATTCAATGGAAACAGCAGAAACGTTCAATTGTCGCCCTGACTGCTTGGGATTATGCGATCGCCCAGATCTTAGATGCAGCTGGAATAGACTTAATTTTGGTGGGTGATACAATGGCAGTCGTACTTGGGTATGAAACAACACTGCCCATAACCTTAGAGGAAATGCTGTTCCACGCTAAAGCAGTGCGTCGTGGTGTTAAACAAGCATTAATGGTCGTAGATTTACCATTTATGACGTATCAAGAAAGTAGTGAGCAAGCTATGCATACGGCTGGAAGAGTCTTAAAAGAAACAGGCGCTCAAGCAGTCAAGTTAGAGGGCGGTTATCCAACAATGATAGATACCGTTGCTCGTTTAGTGCAAGCTGGTATTCCAGTAATGGGTCATGTGGGTTTGACACCGCAATCAATTCATCAAATGGGTTTGCGTCAACAGGGAAAAACTGAGGAAGCAATGGAGACAATCTTACAACAAGCGATCGCTCTAGAACAAGCAGGTGCATTTTCGATTGTACTAGAGCATCTCCCGGCTGCTTTAGCATCAAATATTACTCAGAAAATAAGTATTCCTACAATTGGTATTGGTGCAGGACCCCATTGTGATGGTCAAATTTTGGTGACTTCTGATGTCCTTGGTCTTTCCGAAAAGCAGCCGCCATTTGCTAAAATTTATACTAATCTACAAAAGAACATTACGCAAGCAGTGCAGAATTATATTATTGAGGTGCAAGAAGGTAAGTTTCCAGAATAGACAGAGATCGAGAAATGATGGAGGGCGGCTCCTGCTAGAACGCCCCAAGCTTCAGTTTTGACACAAGCATAATTAATTTTCGGACATGTCTAATAGAATGATTAAATTCTCTGATTAATCATTCTCAAGCAAGCATCCGCGTAATCTCCATTTTAGTGACCAGTACATGAACAATTTCAAAATCTAGATTTTCTACCCTGTGTGACGCAAACTAAGGGCAATTTAGTCATACGCAATCAGCCAAAAAAGCGTATGATAAAAATTCTGTGTCTGAATATCTTCTGACGCTGATCTAACTAGGCAAAAAAATTAGGAGAAACACCACCTGTGAAAGAAAGCATTATCAAAATCTCAACACCGATCTCAAAAGTTCAACTTAAGCCTTCTGAAGATGAATCGCAAGTAGACACAACCCCATCTGAAGAAATTAGCTGGCAAGAAGAATTACAACAACTAGAGTCGGAACCAGAACCAGTAGATTTTACACAACCAAATTCAGCGAGGTTTGTTACCCCGTATTCTAGTGGTTGGAAAGTCTCAGATATTTTGAGAGAGATTAGACTGGATAATTTTGAAATGGGTGATATAAATTAAACAGAGTACACAAAATTCTTTTCAGAAACTTTGGTTCCGTTCCCCTGCCGACTTTAAGTCAGACACAGTAACGGAACTAAAGCGATATAAGCTGGAGGCTCTCAGCATACCTATGGTAGGCTTTAGTTCCTAATGAGTGTAAATGACTTTTAACTTCCCTGACTCTCTCGTTGATGCAGCGCTTTCGGTAACTGGTTTGACTGACTATATCCGCTTGCTTTTAGAGGAAGATAAGCAACTGCGGCAGGTTTGGGTGACGGGAGAAGTTTCCAGCGCTCACCAGCATCGTAGTGGGTTATTTTTTACACTGCAAGATCCAGATGGGACAGCAGGAATTAAATGTGTGGCGTGGAATAGTCAGTTGGCAAAACTCGCGCAAAAGCCAACTATCGGCGAGCAGCTAATAATTTTAGGTAGTATTCGGGTTTACCGCGATCGCGGTGAGTATCAGCTTTCTGTTTGGCAAAGTTTAGCTGCGGGTGTTGGTTTGCAGGCGCTACGCTACCAACAACTGCGAAACTGCTTGGAGGCGGAAGGGTTATTCTCTCCGCAAAGAAAGCGAGCGCTTCCTCCCCATCCCCAAACTATTGCTGTTGTCACTTCACCTACAGCTGCTGCTTGGGGTGATATTCAAAAGACACTCAAGAAAAGGTATCCTGGTTTACACGTCTTATTTTCTCCTGCCACTGTACAAGGTGAGCAAGCACCTGATTCTATTGTCAATGCTGTAAGTCGGGTGGAACAAGACGGACGTGCCCAGGTGCTTATTTTAACGAGAGGAGGGGGTGCGGTTGAGGAATTGGCTTGCTTTAATGATGAACGGGTAGTGCGGGCAGTTGCTAATTGTCCTATTCCAGTAATAACTGGGATCGGTCATCAAAGGGATGAGTCTTTGGTAGATTTAGCTACAGATGTCTGTGTGCATACTCCTACTGCTGCGGCTGAATTAGTTGTACCTTCACTGGCAGATCTGTATGATCAACACCAGCAAAGAATTGCGGCTTTACATGAGGTGGTGCTTCACGAGTGGGAAACGGCGGTTTTGCAGTTGCAGCAATTACAAAACCGCTTGCAACGTCTGCGGTTAGATAGACAAATGCAGCAGGAAAGACAAGCACTCAGTTGGAAGCGTCAGCAACTGGTGCAAGCAACAACAAGGCGATTGCAGCAAGCAACGCAGCATTTGGATTTGTTGCAAGAAAAGTTAGTAAGTCTTGATCCTAAGGCTGTGTTGCAGCGCGGTTATGCGGTGGTAAGACAGGAAAATGGTGCGATCGCACGTTCTGCTGATGAGTTATCATTAGGGGAAGAGTTGCTGGTTCAGTTGGGTCAGGGTGAGGTTAAAGTGAAAGTTGTGGAAAAAGATGAACCGCCAAGACGCCAAGGACGCTAAGATGTTCTATGATTAGATTTGCTAGTGCTAAGGATGGTTGGAGTTATGAGGCGAAGGTTGTTGAAATAGAGATAATCATTGCTCAAATTGAGGAAGGTTCGTTGGAATTACAAGAGGTGTTTGACAAATTTACAAAGGCTGTTGAGTCTTTGCGCGAGTGTGAAAGTTTTTTGCAATCATCTCAGCAGCAGGTAGATTTATTGATTGAAACTTTGCAGGATAAGTAGGGCTTGCTGAATAAGTAGAAAAAGATAACACAGTGAGGATTATAAACTTTATACATCTTGTTAAGTGCAAGAAAAAGGG
>JAQYWP010000934.1 GCA_029379285.1 Rhizonema sp. PD38 | reverse complement strand
TCGTTCAAATAGGGTAATAACGAATCATACTTGTCTTGAATGCTTTTGACCACCTAATTATCAGACATAATAAACCTTTAATTCGGTTACATTCTGATGTTCTGACCATTTAGTAAATTCAGTAAATCACAAACTTTCCCAAAAGGAGCGAAGGCTAGAAAACTTTGTATTCAGCGATACATTTTTCTGAAGACAGCTTTAACTAAACAACTCAAATTGATAATTACTACTTATACCTAGGTAGTGATTTGATTGCCTCACTGTCTTGATACTATTTTGGGCTTAGAAATTTATAAAGTCCCACTAAGAGTTTTCAACGTGATTGAGAATATCTTCAACTACTTCCTCAACAATCTTATTTTCACTGTGTATTAGTTTACCTATTGACCAATCATAACTCTCATATAATTCCCTAATTCTTTCTGGTCTTTGATGATAGTATATATCGCGTTGAAAATTTCTTGTGAACGCACACTCTAGACTTACATAAAGCGTGAAAATGTATACTGATATTCCAGCCGATTCAACAATACCTCTCATCTCTTCAAGCACTTGTACATCATCGAAAACATCTTCAATAATCGAAGCGATACCTACTTCTGCATATCCTACTGCCATACGAGCAGCATTAATTTGTGCAACTAGGAACTGTTCAGGTTTAAATTCTCTCGGAACAACAAAGTAGCGGATTGTATCGATACTTAGCCTTGCTGCTGGTTTTAGCTTTTCTCTCAGAAGGATGGAAGTTGTTGTCTTTCCAAATCCAGGGCATCCTCTGATGATGATAACGGGTCTACTTTTCATCTTGTTTGAAATGTCTTGCTTATCTAGCGGAACATATAACGATTTTATTTAATTTTTGAAATACACGTAATGCTTTAACGAGCACCTAATTGCATGATTAGCAGCAGCCAAATCCTTCTCCTCCTGATGCGTGAAGCTCGCTCGCGAACGTGTAGTAGCACAATTGCACTTAGGTAAACAAGCTCCCGGTTGGTAGTGTGGGGGATTTTTAGTTTGTGAGCATCTACTCAGCCATGGTACTTGCACGTGATCTAGAGCTAAGTACCATACATGTATAAACTATGCTTTCATTATTGACAGTATTCTCAATTATCGCTAACGAAAAATTTAGCTTAACCATAGTACTTTCAGCTTGCACTCGATACCTTATTGGGGTAGAAAAAATCAAAACGAAAGAACGAGTCTACGTAAATCGGAATTGTACTAATAAGCTAGTACAGAAAAATCTAGACCCCACTAGAATCGCTTACAACCAACGATAGACACCTACCCTGTGTGATTTGATTCTTAGCCATTTAGCTAAACATCCCCTCAGTGATGGTTATGTGACATATTCTCAATAATTAACCACATAATAGGTATTTGATGTGAATTAATTAATCTTTTTCTCAATTAGATATACGTGGGACTCACAGACGCTCGACTTCCCCACCACTGCCCCAAATATCCCGACGCTTCCCCGACGGCTCCCCCAAGACACTACAAACGGGGTTGAACTGACTCAATGATGTAATCTACCTATTAACCATCCCCGACGGATAGAGTATTACGTGTAAGACAAAAATACAAAACTCCCCGACGACTGCCCCAACTCCTCGACAACTGCCCACACCGTGCCTACAGTGGCGAAAACTGGAAACATTGCCCGTGGGTGGGATAAATACAATCAGGAAGTAGTCATTATCACAGGAGGTTGCTTAAGTTACAAGCGATCGCTTGTTCGTTTCGTTTTTTTACATTGCATTTATTGTCTCATTTGTCAATGTGTAAGTTCTGAGTTATATCAAGCAAGAATTTCCCATTTCTATCTCACTTGTGCATAAGTTGATTTTGCTTGCACCTAATTAAAGATGTTGGGTAGCAAAAAAGTTTGACATACATAATCTCAGCTATTGCACCTCTCTGTATAAACACAGGCAAACTCAAAAAAATGATGATATGATACCTTCTTTTTATTGACTTTTATAGAGAAATCAAGGGTAGTGGGTTTTGTACTGAGTGATTAAAATCTATCAAATTTTCCTGGTGCAAGATGTGAGTAATCAGATTTTTGTCAGTGCGTAAGCCCTAATTAGATTAAATTATTGTATAATCTATCCAAAAGGACTCAGGTCCTTTTGGATATTGGCAGAATCCAAATGAAAGTTTCATTCGCTTGGCTGTATGTTTATTCCTATTTGCCGCTCTTGGACAACACCCCTTTCTCGTGTCTTGAGGCTTCTGCCAAGGGGAGGCGAAAGAAAGTTTCGTAATTGTTCCGCCAAAGAAGCCTTTTGGGCATCATCTGTACCTTGGAAGGGCTCAGTAATGGAAAGTTACTTATTTTATATTTATCAGGGTGAGTGATGATGACGAAGCCTCCAAAGCAAAAACGCAAGCGCGGTCTTGTTCTTACACTTGAAGGATTACAAAAGCTTCAATCCGCTAAAATTGCCTCTGAAGATAAAGAGAATCGTGGAGATAAATATACTCTTGAAGATTTAAGTGAACGTGTTGGAGTAAATTGTGTTACGGTCTCTAAAGTTTTATCGCGTTCAGACGCAGTTGATAAAAAAACACTTGAACTTTTTTTCCAAGCTTTCAATTTAGTTTTAGAAAGAGCTGATCATACGAATTTGGACAAATCTCGACACCTGGATTGGGGAGAAGCCATTAATGCGTCAGTTTTTTATGGTCGCATAGAAGAATTAGTTACCTTAGAGCAGTCGATTCTTAGAGAACGCTGTCAAATAGTAGCAATTTTAGGTATGGGGGGGATGGGTAAAACTTCCCTTTGTGTAAAGTTTGTAGAACAAAATAAGGAAAATTTTGAGTACGTCATTTGGCGATCGCTACAAGATGCACCACCAGTAAATACGCTCTTAGCTAGCTTAATCCAATTCCTTTCCGATGGACAGGAGATAGAAGCAGTCTTACCAGAAGGTACTCTCGGCAGAGCCACACGGTTGCTTTATTATTTGCAAGAGCATCGCTGTTTGCTGATACTAGACAATATGGAGTCCGTTTTACGTAGTGGTGGTAGGGCTGGACATTATCGAGAAGAATACGAGGGATATGGCGAACTCTTAAAGAAGATAGGAGAAACTGAGCATCAAAGCTGCTTAATACTAACAAGTAGGGAAAAACCCAAAGAAGTAGTTTCAATGGAGGGAAGCGCGTTAAACGTACGCTCCTTGATGTTGAAAGGTTTATTACCAAATGATGGTCAAGAAATCCTAAAAATAAAAGGAATATCTGCTTCGGATGATGAACTGAGAACATTAGTTGAGCGCTGTGCTGGCAATGCTTTGGCTTTAAAAATAATTGCTACAACGATTCAAGACTTATTTTTTGGAAATATTTCTGAATTTTTAAAACAAGATGCAGTTGTTTTCGGTGACATTTGGGATATCTTAGAAGAGCAAGAAAAGCGTCTATCAGATTTAGAGAGGGAGATATTATATTGGTTAGCAATTAATCATGAGTCAGTTTCACTTTCAGAATTACAGAAAGATATTATATCACCATTACCATTACACAAATCATTAGAGGTCTTAGAATCCCTAGTGAGGCGATCGCTAGTTGAGAAAAGTACTGCACTCTTCACATTACAACCTGTAGTTATGGAGTATGTAATCAATCGATTAGTAGGTCAAGTGTGTGAAGAAATTGAAACTCAGAATTTCCAAGTCTTCAGACGCCATGCTTTGATAAAAGCAACAGCAAAAGACTATGTAAGGGAAAGTCAAATTCATCATTACATTCAACCAGTCATAGACAGATTACTAGCTGTCTTTAGAAGCCAAAGAAAACTTGAAAATTACTTAGAGTGTTCAAAGAAATAAATGATCCAAAAGCTGGGATACTGAGATAAAGAATTA
>JAQYWP010000120.1 GCA_029379285.1 Rhizonema sp. PD38 | reverse complement strand
AATTTAGACTTACCAGCATCATTAGTGAACAGTGTGGGAGCAGGACGCTGGCTGATTACCATTGAACAAGAGGCGGCACCTACAATTACCCGCAGCCATGATGCATTTTTGAGCGGTTACGCACCAGAAGATGAAGGACTATATGACGACTATCCAAGCAGGTGAATTTTGGGTAGCAAACATTTCCTTCACAAGCGCTTTGGGTTTCAAAAAGCGACCAATACTGGTACTTTGGTTAGACGGGGATGATGTTGTAGCAGCAGTAGTCACATCAGCAAAGCCACGCACACAAACGGATGTAGCGCTTAATGATTGGGCAGCAAGTGGTCTGCGTGTTGCTTCAACTGTACGCCTGTCTCGATTGGACAGTTTAGAACAGTCTTTATTACTCACTAAAATCGGGCAGATTTCTGAATCAGATGCAGAGCGATTGAAAGAAGTGTGGGAGATGTATATCAAGCCTCAATTTTAGGGTTAGGAACTGTAACTTAATTCCTACCCATCTCTACCTATTACTACTCCTGAATGGGGAGGTGTTACAAAATGTCATTACAACTCAAAATCGACTACCCAGAAAACCTACCAGACGCTTTGCAACAGACGCGAGAACAGTTTGAACAGGAAGCAAAAATGGCAATGGCCGTGAAGCTATTTGAAATGAAACGTATTTCCTCAGGTACGGCGGCACAATTAGCAAATATTGATAGAGTTTCTTTCTTGCTCAATTTATATCATTACGGTGTTCCGATGATTGATTTAACACAAGAGGAACTTACAGCCGATTTCGATAATGCCTGAAACATATAGAATAGTCATTGACACGGCACTGCTTATTTCCTTATGTAGAGAAGAGTGAAATTATAAGTTAAGTAACATTGCATCTGGCAAGAGGCTGAGGATGAACACGAAAAAGGTGTTGTAACATAGGAAGAGATGGATTCAGGGGACCATATTACTGGTCGTAAACGCCTATCGAGACTATCTTCGGCAATATTCAAGGGATGAAGTCCAGCCAGCTGAAGCAACTACAGCGGCTGTATCACCAGCGCATACAGGGCGATCTCATCACTACGCCCGAATTTTCCCAGCGACTGGCAGCAATTAGCACCGAAATCAATCAGCCTGTGTGTGCCTACCTCAACCGTCGCGGTCAAGTGATTCGCGTTGGGGTAGGCACACCGCGTCAAACGCAAATTCCACTACTGGAATTGCCCCGGTACGGTGCGGAACGACTCAGCGGTATTCGTTGTATTGCTACCCAACTTAAGCCAGAACCGCCTAATGAAGGGGCACTGACAGCAATGGCACTACAGCGGCTAGATGCCTTAGTGATGTTAAATATTACTGGATCGGGATTTCAAAGGCGGGGTGGTGGGGCAACTGGGTATGTCAAAGAAGCTTACTTAGCGCACCTCATACCTCAGGAGTCTCGCACTGCAATGGCTTCGCAGTTCGTGAAAAAATTACCAGATACCCCTGACAATAAGGAACCGCATAGCAACCTCTCATCTCCAAATTGGAGTGTGTCACCACCCATCAGTGTGGAAGTACTGACACAACAAGACTTTACAGACTTTGTGGAAGGACTGGAAGCCAAATTTCAGCGAGAATTTGTCGCCCGAGAAGTAGACAGCGATCGCGATCGCGTTCTGATTGTAGGTGTCATGACCGATAACATCACTCCTCAACAATTCCAAGATACTGTTGCGGAATTAGAAAGGTTGGTAGATACAGCCGGAGGAGAGGTACTACAAATAATGCGGCAGAAGCGATCGCGCACTCATCCGCAAACGCTTGTTGGTGAAGGTAAAGTGCAAGAGATTGCCCTGAGTGCCCAAACGCTGGGAGCAAACCTTGTAGTTTTTGACCGCGATCTTTCACCTGCTCAAATCCGCAACTTAGAAGCCCAAATAGGTGTTCGGGTGGTTGACCGTACTGAGGTCATTTTGGATATCTTTGCCCAACGCGCCCAGTCCCGTGCTGGTAAGTTACAAGTCGAATTGGCACAGTTAGAATACATGCTGCCACGACTGACTGGAAGAGGTCAAGCAATGTCCAGGCTAGGTGGTGGTATCGGTACTCGCGGACCTGGTGAAACAAAATTGGAAACCGAACGCCGTGCTATTGGACGACGCATCGCCCGACTGCAACAAGAAGTAGACCAATTACAAGCGCATCGCGAACGGTTGAGAAATCGGCGACAACATCAAGAGGTTCCTTCAATTGCCATCGTCGGTTATACCAATGCTGGTAAGTCTACACTATTAAATGCTCTCACTAATGCCGAAGTTTATACAGCCGACCAACTCTTTGCCACTCTCGATCCGACCACGCGCCGCCTCGTGATTCCTCATGCTTTGAGCAGTGAAACTCAAGAAATTCTGATGACAGATACGGTGGGATTTATTCACGAATTGCCTGCGTCATTAATGGATGCCTTTCGTGCCACTCTGGAGGAAGTCACAGAAGCTGATGCTCTACTCCATCTAGTAGATTTATCTCATCCTGCTTGGTTGAGCCATATTCGTTCAGTTAGAGAAATTTTAGCGCAAATGCCAGTTACTCCCGGTCCAGCACTGGTTGTTTTTAACAAAATCGATCAGGTAGATAGCGATGCCTTAGCTTTAGCGCGAGAAGAATTTCCTTTAGCAGTGTTTATTTCCGCAAGCAGGCGTTTGGGATTAGAAACATTACGTCAGCGTTTGGGTCAACTGATTCAATACGCAGTCGATCCTCAGTAGGTTAGATATTCTTTTTACAAGTAATAAAAAGCATAGACTTTCTGTCAGGATTATGAAACCCAATGCCAGCAACTCTTTCAGTATATTTACGACAGATCAATATTCGGAAAATACTGATACTATTTTACTCTTAAGCCGTAAATTATCAGTGCTATTACTGAGGCTGATAGTATTTTAACTAGAATATTATTCAGTTTGTTAGGTAACTGAATGCAAGGAAAGACAACTCGTTTTGGCTGAACATTCGGACGTACCTGCCATTCATGTTGAATGGCAGGTTTACGACCGAGTGATTTATTATACAGGATTTTTAAACCTGGCTTTACGAGTTTTGTCTATGAAGTTTTTATGAACCAAAACTGTTCACCCAAAGGTTGTTGTAAAGAAGTTCATAGAAAGTCGTGTTCAACCCACCTTCTTTAAAGAAACATGTTTATTACCACTAAGAATGATCAGAAACAGGAAAATTATTCCACAGCCATGACAACATTCTAAAATTAAGAAAGATGAAACCAAGTAGAGGATGTTATGGCTGCGAAAGTAGAAATTTACACCTGGATAACTTGCCCGTATTGCATCCGTGCTAAAAGTTTACTGGCGACAAAGGGCGTCGAATTCATTGAATACAAAATTGATGGAGATGAGCTAGCAAGGAATAAAATGGCTCAAAGGGCACGTGGAAGACGTTCTTTGCCGCAAATTTTCATCAATGATCATCACATTGGTGGCTGTGATGATATGTATGCTTTAGAAGCTCAAGGCAATCTGAATGAGCTACTAGCATCTAGCAAGAGCGCGTAGCACCAATTGTACTTAAATAGGATGCTGCACAAGTGCGATAGTTTTTTTGTACTATCAAAAAGCTTCTACCTCACTTAAGAAGTTACCCTTGTATGGGTGATAGATAGTTGTTTGTGTTTACGCTAAATTAAATAGCATTAAAGTTTCCAGAAGATTGAGGCAACAAGCGTGAAACTGGCTTTTATCATTGATCCCATTCATCAACTTGACCCATGTCATGACACCAGTGTAGCTCTTATGGAAGCAGCACAAACTCTGGGACATGAAATTTGGGTGACTCAAGCAAACCTACTTAGTGTCGCAGAAGGAAAAGCTTGGGCAGTTCTAGAACGGTTGGAACTCGTACCAGTACAGTTAGTCGAGAGACGCTATTTAGCGGCGAATCCCTGGTACAAGTTGAGCGATCGCACGGTTCTTTTCCTAGAAACGATGGATGCTGTATTCATGCGGACAGATCCACCAGTATCAGTCCCTTATCTGTATGCCACCTATATTCTGGACTACATCGACCAAAATAAAACCTTGGTCATTAATAATCCTAACGGCATCAGAGCAGCAAATGAAAAGATGTATGCTCTCCAGTTTACCAAAGCTATCCCAGAAACTATCGTCACTGCTGATAAGCAGGCAATCCGACAATTTGTCGAAGCAAAAGGAGCGGCAGTTCTCAAGCCACTAGGAAACAAAGCTGGAGAAGGAATTTTGTTCCTACAACCAGAAGATCGTAACTTCAACTCCATAGTTGAACTGAGTACCCTTCAAAACAGAGTGCCCGTAATGGTACAAACCTACTTACCAGAAGCTAAAGATGGAGACAAGCGAATCATTTTGCTGAACGGCGAACCAATTGGTGCCCTGAATCGTCTTTCGGTTGCAGGGGAATTTCGTAATAATATGGCAGCTGGTGGTACAGTCGCTCAAACCGAAATTACTTCTCGAGAAGAGGAAATTTGTCACCAATTGGCGGAAACTTTACGTAAGGACGGCCTAATCTTTGTCGGCATCGACATTATTGGCGGCTACCTAACTGAAGTTAACGTGACGAGCCCCACCGGAATTCGCGAGATCAATCGACTAAATGGCGCTCACCTTGGCGATCAAGTTATTAAATGGGTTGAGCAAGCAAAAAAAGTCCAACAAATCTAAGAGTCAGCCCGCTTCTGAATCTTGGTAAAACAACCCCCGATTAAAATCGGGGAGATGTTATCTCTAAAAATTTTTCTTTTTTGAAATCCCCGAAAGTCTTGCGTGGGATCGCTCTAACTGCCAATCTCTGAGGCCGCTGTGAACTTTCTTTGATTTTAATAGTTTGTCACTAGACAAATTACTAACCAAGAAATTTTCATTGCTCCCTGATAATTTAACTCTTGATCTGTGAGCAATCACTGCACTGCGCCTGTCTTTACAAGAACTACCATTATATCCTTCGCTTCTCATTCATTCAAAATGCGCTCATTCAGAAAAAAGAAAATATTAGTTGCAAACCCCTAAATGCAAGTTATAGGGTTTTGAATTTTGAATTAAGCGAAGGTGTTAGCTATCTATTCGATGCATTCTTTCTCTCGGTTTAGACGAATATTGTCATCAACCTAACATTGGTATTAAACCATAACATCTCACTAGTGGCTTCACTCCTCTTTCCTCGGTAGTTAAAGGTTTGGGTTATACCCATGTAATTTACCAAGCACCTTGACTATTGTACAAAGTTATAGACAAATTGGAAATTACAACAGTAATAAGTGCCCTTCAGCCCACTCAGGTAGAATTTGGCTATCTGCCCTCCTCCAGACAACTACAAAGAGAATGCGGATTTAGGACTCACCATGACTTTAGACTTGGAATTCAATTCTCTAACTCCATTTCAGACTTAATTACGTGGTGGGGTTCGGCGGTTGCGGAGAAAATCAGGAATATCCAATCCAGGTTTTTCTTTATTTTCTGGAATTGGCGTTGGCGGATTAACTGCTGGTGGTGGTGGTGACATTTGTCGTTTTGGTGGTGTTGATGCTACGACTCGTTGATTACCTACAACATTTTGCTGTTGTGCAGCTTGGGTTTCACCTGTAAATCCAGTAGCAATTACAGTAAGTCTGACTTCACCTTGTAGCCTGTCATCAATCACTGCCCCAAAAATGATATTAGCATTGGGATCGACAACTTCATAAATTGTTTCTGCCGCAGCGTTCACTTCATGTAGGGTGAGGTCACTGCCACCGGTAATATTAAAGACAACGCCTCTAGCTCCTTCTATAGAAGACTCTAGTAATGGAGAGGAGATGGCTGCGATCGCAGCTTCTCTTGCTCTTGATTTCCCTGAACCAATACCGATTCCCATTAATGCCGATCCCGCATCTGCCATCACAGCTCGCACGTCGGCAAAATCGACGTTGATCAAACCCGCGATCGTGATGATATCAGAGATGCCTTGCACTCCTTGACGCAACACATCATCTGCATAGCGAAAAGCATCTTGCATCGGTGTTTGCTCTGGTATCACTTCCAGCAACTTGTTGTTCGGGATAATGATCAGCGTATCTACCCGACTTTTTAAACCTTCGATACCTTGTTCTGCTTGGCTGGTGCGACGGCGTCCCTCAAAGATAAATGGACGTGTCACCACGCCAACAGTGAGAGCCCCCATTTCTTTTGCGACTTCAGCAACAATTGGGGCTGCACCTGTACCTGTACCTCCTCCCATGCCTCCGGTGATAAATACTAAGTCTGCACCCTCTAAAGCTTTAGCAATCTCGTCTCGTGATTCCTCAGCCGCTTTTTGACCGATGGCCGGATTTCCACCAGCCCCAAGACCACGTGTTAGTTTTTGTCCGATCTGTAACCGACTCGGAGCTGATGCTAATGTAAGAGCTTGGGCGTCAGTATTAATTGACCAAAATTCTACCCCGATGACATCAGAAGCAATCATGCGGTTAACAGCATTACTTCCACCGCCACCTACACCAATCACTTTGATGTTGGCGACTCGACCTGGAACAATATCCCCCAGGCGGTTATCTTCGCTGGTGACCTTTTTACTGTCATGATGTCCGAAGTTCAATCCACTATGATTAAACGGATTAGTAGAGTTAATTGCTAGCGAGAGACTTGGTTGTCCGGGAGACTGAGAGTTTTTATAAGTAAGCCCTTGGTCATTATCAAGTGTCATTGTATTCAGAAAGGGTAGATAAACGACTTTTTAAGGTGTTATTCACCTGAGAGTCAACTATAGTTTGACGCTGTCACCATCTATGGCTTTTTTGTTTTGAGTTCTCTCTACTTCCAACCCAAGCAGGATTAGAGGCGCGAAAGTTTGTTTGTTATGGGATATAAGCCATTAAAGCACTCGATTGCCCTTAGGGGCGCAGCGCTTAGCGCTATCGAACGTGCTTTATCTAGAGAAGTAGACCTAATCTTTAGCTAAAATAGCCTTGTATAACTTCCACTCCTACATTAATACCTTCTATCTTCACTGCTATTTCGCTGATTTTGCTCAGTATACCGTTGGTATCTCTAATAACCTCTCTAATTTCCTGACTGTAATTTATACCTGTGATCGATTTTACAACTTTAAGTATTATTTTTTTTGCTACTTCTCATTCAAACCGAAAGGTTTTGTATAAATTAAAAAAAAATATCATTAGAAACACCTGTATAAGTATTTTTCTTCTCTGTATCTTGATTGTACAAAATGTAAAAAGCGTTATTTACTATACATGCTATTTCCGAGAGAGTCATTATGCACCTAAAATGCTGAGCTAATTACATAACTTGTACAGATCCGTCACATCGCGTATCGTCTGCCTGCCTTGATCATTTGTTCCATAGGTTTCATTATTCGAGATGATGACAATTTGAAAAACAAAATTTGTCTTTTACTGATTTATTTTGACTCTCTTGATTGTGAAAAATCACTTATCAGGTTATTAGATGCCTCTCCTTTTTTGAGTGAAATCCATAAATTAAGGATAAGGATAAAGAATTAACATCGGCAATGAGCAACTCAGTTTAATTCACCTATGATAAGAATACTTTGCCTAAAAGCCCAATTAGTAAGAGAGTATTTTGTGAAGTCAAATCTGCTCAATCTTTTTAAGAGGAAGTTTTAGAGATCGCAGGCGGTTTCTTTTGGTGCATTTGTACTAATGGAGTTTCTGGATTTTTGAGATCTATGTATTCTATTTGATTGGGATTCAGTTGTGCAGGCAAAGGGCGCATCTGTGCCAGTACCTTGATTTTTTCAAATATCTGGACACTGGGTGTCCCGATATGCACTTTTCCTAATTCTGTATTCAGAATGACATTTGTCGGATCTTGGCAATCAATTTCCATCACTTTCACCGAACTCTGACTTACTGCTTGATAAAGAGATGTCCAATAGAGGCAAGATTTGTCAGGAAACCCAATAACTTTCAGACTTGGCAATATAACGTTGGGATTGAGAGATGTGTATTTTTCTAGAGGCATCCAAACACCACTAGCATCCAATAATCCCATGGATACTTTTTTTTGTTGTGCCCCTCGTGTCAATGAGATCGCCACAGGAACTCTTTCCTTAACTTGAACTATTAATCCTGGAGGAAACAGGCGACGACTAACCGTCGCTTGTGCAATCGTCGGTTGCTTTGCCAAAGATTGGGCAATTCGAGACGGTTCGATTCGCCATAAAGATTGGGGATATGATAGCACAAGCAGTGATTGAATTGCCTGCTCAGATAGTAATTGATTTCCAGTAATCACAATGTCTTCGGGATCTTTGAGCACCCAAATCGGTTGGATTGTCACCCATAGCAATCCACTCGCCAGACTACTAACAGCAATGGTTTGCCAAATAGCCTGAATCACTTTCATTTGTCGCTTTTTACGTAATTTATCCCGACGTCCTTCTATATCTGTGCGGGAAACTGATACTATGCCAGCCATTCACACCCCTTCCAAACTTTTAGTCCGAATCGCTGTAGCGATCAGATCGTTAATTAAGCTTATCCCTTGATTTAAAGTATGGGGGATTTTTCTTTCTTATAGTTAACAGTTGACTCAAATTAAGAGTTAACCTTCGGTAGTGCTGAAGGAAAGAAGAGCCAGCGCCGCGCAACGCACCTCGTCTGTTGTAGCAACTTTCGCCGCAAAAGACGAAGGGGAGTTCCCCCATTGAGGCGAGGAGCTTTCAGCCAGTTTTAAGTAGAAACCCTTAAGAGGAGTGCTGAGGAGCCAGCGCTCAAGGGGCCATTTACCTGACTTGAAGTGAGAAGAGTTAGGCGAGTAAAACTCCCTGCTATCTACCCCCTACTTTTTGGTCACTCTTTCACTTTAAAGTTTCCAACGAACTTTCTTACGTAAGTGTAGCCTTTTTTCTGTGAGGAACAACTATATATTTACTCAAAAAGCTACAAGCATGGTATTGACAAAATAACCATAACTTCACCTCAAGCTACTTAAATAACCAATACTAGTTATGAGAGAAAATTTACAGTATTAAACAGCACTATACTGAAATTTATATTTTCTGAAGAATTTACTGCCGTAAGTGTAGCCAATTTATCAAATAACAAGTATCCTTTAGAACAAGTAGTTGAAGAAATTTTTTGCCAATGAGTGAAAAAAAAAATACTTTGATAATATATTTATTTATTGTTGACGAGATAGACTATTTATGGTACACAAACCATGGATAGACTACAAGAGTGAATACCTGTCCAAGTTAGACAGCTTATAGTTTTTACAGGCACTTATACTAAATTCAGTCATAGAGCTTTATCCAATGTTGGGAAAAAACTAAAGATGTTAAAATTTTAACAGTATATCTAACAGGGACAAGTATACTGAACGTATCAGGGACAATCAAATCTCTATCAGAGTACGGTTAGTTGTTTGGCAGAATTTGCCGCTAAATAACTACTTAGGTAGAGATTATTTGTATGTGTATACAAATAAATCTGCATCTACATGAGAACAACATTGAATTTGTCACGCTTTTTTAAAGCCTGTAACCCAAGTAAAACTTTGGTTATGGGAGATTCATCTGATAAGCAATACTACATAGATTTTTCAGATGTACGTGGTTGCAAAATCGTTGAAGAACTGCAACGCACCATTGTCCGTATTTCTCCAGATGAGCCCACCTGCCAGTTGTTTACAGGTCATATTGGTTGTGGTAAATCAACAGAGTTGCAGCGCCTGAAAGCAGAACTGGAAGTTGCCGGATTTCATGTGGTTTACTTTGAGTCCAGTCAAGATCTGGACATGGCGGATATTGATGTTAGCGATATTTTGCTAAGTGTAGCCCGTCAAGTCAGTGTTAGTTTAGAAGCTATTGGCATCAAAATTAAACCAGGTTACTTTGCCAACTTGTTTAGAGAAATTGGGGATTTTTTACAAACTCCGATTGACTTATCAGCACAAGCGGAGTTGTCTTTGGGTATTGCCAAAATTACTGCCAAAACTAAAGATAGTCCCCAGTTGCGTACTCAGGTTAGGCAATACCTAGAACCGCGTACCAACAGTATTTTGCAGGCAATTAACGAAGAGGTGTTAGACAAGGCTGTTGAACAGCTCAAACTACGAGGTCAGAAAGGACTGGTTGTGATTATCGACAACTTAGATCGGGTCGATATGCGTCCGTTAGCATCTGGGCGATCGCAACCAGAATACTTATTCATTGACCGTGGCGAACAGTTACGCCGACTCAAATGTCACGTGGTTTACACAATTCCCTTGGCATTAATTTTTTCGTCGGAATGCGAGACACTAAAAAATCGATTAGGTGGTGGAATTGCTCCTAAAGTTTTGCCAATGGTATTAGTACGGCAAAGAGATGGTAGTGATTACGAACCAGGGATGTCTCTGTTACGCCAACTGGTACTAGCAAGAGCCTTTCCAGACGTTCCCTGGAGTGCCAGATTTGAATTAATTACAGAGATATTTGACCAACCTGAAACCCTGGATCGTCTGTGTCGTGTGAGTGGCGGTCACATCCGCAACTTACTCGGGCTACTTTACAGTTGCTTGCAGCGACAAGATCCACCTTTTTCACGAGAATCATTAGATGCTGTGGTTCAGGACTACCGCGACGATTTACTGCTTGCTATTGAAGAGGAAGAGTGGCAACTGCTATACGAAGTCGTCATACAGCAAAGTGTGAAAGGCGAGTCTGAATGCCAGAGATTGCTGCGAAGCATGTTTGTATTTGAATACCGCGATCCTCTGGGGCGCTGGTTTGGCATCAGTCCTGCATTAGCAGAAACAGAAAAAGTCCTTGCTTGGCAGCAAAAGAAATAAGTTCATGCGCGTCTATGATTAATCTCCTTTGTTTTTAGCACTACAGAAGGGTTAGCCTGTCACGGTCAATAACAATTGACCCAGACCATTATTTGTCACGAGTACAAGTATCTTACTCATGACTAGTGGTGAAGGACAATCCTAATGAAGAGATATGCAACAAAGAATGCATATCAGCTAATTTTCGCTCTTGATTTTTATCTTAGGTTTACAGCCCTGTTTTTATTATGACAGAGTGGCAATTCATGGCGGCAACATCCGTCCCAAATCAGCATTCCTTACAAAGACTGCTTCGAGCGATCGATCTATCTAAAGGTCAATTTGCCCTGATTTTAGTTCGGTGCAACTATAGACAGTTACGCGAGCAAATATTAGTCAATCTCCGCTCGCTTAGCCAGGAAATAAATTTACAAGAGCTATTTGTTTCACCATCAGCCACCGCTTTACACACCGCTATAGTTACAGAATTATTTCTAGATAATCCGACTGTTGCTATAGATATGCCATCAGCTGTGATGGTTTTCGGTCTGGAATCGATTTTAGCTCTTGAAGACTTCATCACTGGCTTCAATAAAGCTCGAGATATCTACGCTGATAGTTTTCACTTTCCAGTGGTGCTGTGGCTGCAAGATGAAGTGGCAACCTTGCTGTCCAGATTGGCACCTGATTTTAAAAGCTGGGCGGCAACCACTATCAAATTTGAAATGACTAAAGAAGATTTAATCGCTTTAGTCAGACATCAGACAGAATCTCTATTTGCCACAGCGCTACAAGCAGATGCCTGCATGTTTTTATCCAATGCGACCCTTGATTTAGAGCCTAAATCTCAGCAACGTCGGGAAATTGAGTCGGCTCGTCAAGATTTGCTTCGCTTACATGGTGTGAAATTAGAACCAGAATTAGAAGCCAATCTTGAGTTGGTCTTGGGACGCGATCGCTACGGCAACGATCAAATCGCTGATGCTTTAGTTCATTTTCAACGCAGTCTTGCGCTCTGTCAACAGGAGTCAGGAGTCAGTATTTCTCCTTCCATCCCCCTATCCCCGTCTCCCCTTGCTTCCTCTGCGCCCCATCTTCTCAAGCAGGCAGTCGTTCTCTTTCATCTTGGGCTGTGTTATCGTCGCACGGCAGATTTACAGCCTTTTGTCAACAGGAAATACTGGCAAAACGCTTTGTTTTGGTTTAAGCAATGTTTGGATCTATTGGAGGCCGCGCAACGAAAAGACTTGGTTGCCAAATTTATTTTGCCTACTTGTGAAATGCTGCAACGCCTTCAAGAATGGAAGGATTTACAAGAACTGGCCGAAAAGTCCCTGGATTTACATCAATGCTATGGTGATCAAGCGCAAGTTGCTCAAGATTACGGTTTTTTAGCAGCTGTAGCTACTTCTAAATCTGATTGGCTACAAGCCCAGGAATTAGCAAGTAAGGCACTCATGATCGCAGAAGAAACAACAGTTTCCCGCCAACAGGAAAGTTGGTATCTTCTTCTACTTGGGCGGACACAGCGCTATTTAGGGGAGTCGCTTGAAGCTATTAATAATTTGGAATGGGCAAAAGTCGTTTGTGAGTTACAGTATGAACCATCGCTGTATTTAGAGATTTTAGAAGAGCTGCGATCGCTCTACTTTCTTGAGTGCCATCATTACCTACAAGCTTTTCACCTGAAGCTTGAAAAAATTCAAATAGAGCATCAGTATGGCTTTCGTGCCTTCATTGGTGCCAGTCAGTTGCAACCGCAACGCTATAGAATTAACCCAATTTACGACTCACAAAAAGTCTCATCACCTCCTGAGGAAGTTGCACAAGAAATAACAACTTCTGTACGTCAACAAGATGTCAATCGCTTGCTTGAAAGAATCACCCGTGCTGACTGCAAACTAACAGTCGTTCATGGACCTAGTGGTGTTGGCAAAAGTTCAACACTTAAAGCTGGGTTAGTCCCTGCGTTGAAACAAAAAGTTATCGGTAATCGCCTACCATTAACTATTGTTTTGTCTGTTTATACCAATTGGCTTACAGCCACACTACACAGTTTAAACCACGCGATCGCCCAAACAGAAATATCACTAGCTATAGAAATTTCCCCCACTACTATTCTTGAAAAGCTACGGCTATTGACTGAACGGAATTACACAATTATTTTCATCTTCGATCAATTTGAAGAATTCTTTTTCATCAACAAAGTTTCCACACAAAGAATTGATTTTTACAAATTTTTAAGTGAATGTCTAAACGTTCCGTTTGTAAAAGTTATTCTTTCCTTACGAGAAGATTATTTAC
>JAQYWP010000933.1 GCA_029379285.1 Rhizonema sp. PD38 | reverse complement strand
AGATAACCTTATATTTATGTCTTTTTAATTGTTAATTCCAAGAATTGGAAGAAACTTAAACTGTAAGTTTATTTCGGAGAAAAGAGATACAAGTGTCCATTTTTTCGTTTATCTTACGTACACTAAATAAAATAAGAATTTTCACCGGAACTTTCCGAAATCGATAGTAAGTCTTGTGAAGAAAAGAATAACTTTAAGAGATTTTACTTATGAACCGCACAATGGATTTCCTATTTACCGATTCCTTCGCTTTCGCCATTAATGCCACCTTGGGTACATTGCTTCGTACCAAGATATGTAACTACTCTTGGGACGAGGAAGATAAAAAAGATAAGCCAACAAAAGAGACTCACGATTCCCATGTCAACTAAACTTAAAAATAAGTGATTCATCACTAACCATGATGAACATGGCGATCGCCAGTTTTGAAGATAAATATCGTTAGCTTATCTAAATATGTGAGAATAACAAGAACCAAATCCCCGACTTCAAGCGAGAAGTCGGGGATCTTAATCTGAAGCGTTTAATTTACAATTACTTTAGGGAGATCGATAAAAATAAATCTCCCGTAGTTCATTCTAAATCTCTCGTATCCAGTCGCCCTGCTTAACAAGGGTATCTTCCTAAAAGCGAAGTTTGCTCTTAGGAAGATACATACGACGGTCGATTTATTTACTGGTAATTGCCTGAGGGGGCGATTAGTTAAAAAACTTCCTACCACTCTTCAAGGTGAGTTACGTCCACTCTTTACTACCACCGATAATTACTTGAATTATACTCCCGAGTAAAGATAAAAATGCTGTGGCTAATAAAAAGAGCATTAAACTAGCAAGGCTAGCGAAGGGCGAGATAATAAACAATAGTAAAAATCCAAATAGCAAAATTTTTATCAGTATTTTATTCATCGCTTTACGGCTAAACAATAGAGCGCAGACTGTAGGGGAGGGTTGTTTTATCAGACATTGTATTTACTAAGATGTTGTTACGATTAAACCTGCCTCTATCACCTGATTCAATTTACCACTACGGAAACCCTCTAAATCTAGAGTTACGTAAGTAAAACCAATCTCCTGAAATGCGGAAACTACTACTTTTAAATCTGTCGTCAGCACAAAATCTTTAATTTGTTCTGGTGGTAATTCAATTCTTGCTGTATCTCCAATGGATCGCACGCGCAAATTTTTTAAACCCAGTTTGTGCAGGTAAATTTCTGCTCGCCCGACACGTTGTAACTTAATAACTGTAATCTCTTCACCGTAGGGAAAACGAGAACTCAAACAAGGTTGAGCGGGTTTATCCCACCAAGGTAAACCTAGTTGTTGTGACAGTTGACGGACTTCGGCTTTAGTTACACCAACTTCCGAGAGTGGCGATCGCGCACCTCTTTCACGTGCTGCCTGAATTCCCGGACGATAATCACGCAAATCATCAGCATTTACTCCATCAACAACGTATGGATAACCCAACTCTCTAGCTAAGGGTTTAAGAGTGTCGTGGAGTTCACTTTTACAAAAATAGCAGCGGTTGACAGGGTTAGAGGTGTAATTGGGATTCTCTATCTCGTGCGTTTTGACGATTTTATGAGGAATCCCGATTGTTGCTGCTTGAATCTCGGCATCTTCCAACTCTTCTTTGAGAAGTGCTGGAGAAAGAGCAGTCACAGCTAAAGCGCGATCGCCGAGAGTATCATAAGCAATCTTAGCGACCAAAGTACTATCAACTCCACCAGAATAGGCAATCAAAGCCTGCTCCATTTCTGTAAACAAAGCTTTTAATCGCTCAAGTTTTTCTGCCAAAATCATTATTTATCTAGCCATTATCTGCAACATACGGATTCTATTGTAAGAGATTGGAGAGCAGGGGTTCTCTCCCTCCAGTATTGTTTAGATAGTTACGACTTTACAGAAATATGCACTTCACGTCTTTGAGAGCAGGCTATTCCCCTTTGTTGCTATATTTTGAAACTATAGTGGCTAAAAGTGGTAAATCAATAGGCTTGGAAATATAATCATTGACACCAGCAGCAAGACAAATGTCGCGATCACCTTTCATTGCCATTGCTGTTTGAGCAATGACTGGGATATTGCGATACTGCTGATGTTCTCGCAGTTGCCGCACTATTGCCAGACCATTGCTATCTGGAAGATTAATATCTATTAAAATAACTGCTGGGTGTAGATGTTCTAACGATTTCCACATTTGTTCGGTATTTTTTACCCCTGTTACCTGATATCCCAATTTTCCTAGATACGTTTGCATCATTTGAGCGTTGAGTGAGTCATCTTCTAATAATAAAATCTTTGAGTTGGGGAGAGATGTTTGGGGGGAGGGAAGAATAAAGTCATTTTTGATTTTTTCTCCCCCTCTCCTCACCTCAACTAGAGACGGCGAAGGTTGGGCTAGCGCAGTGCTAGCGAGTCGTCTCCCCGAGTAAGAAGACTGAGGCGAACGAGTGTCAGAGTCTTCGTCAGCACAAGACTCTGACGCCTTTATAGGATGCGAGGATTCGGTAACCCCCGCATAGCAATGCTTCCTTTCTTCTTCCTGTGTGAGTGGCAGTACGATAGTAAAACGCGAACCATGAGCTAGTTCAGACTCCACTTCTACTGAACCGCCATGAAGTTCAGCAAGTTTCCGCGTCACCGCCAACCCTAAACCCGTACCTTCTTCACGAGTCACTGCGTTGTTAGCAATTTGGAAATAAGGTTGAAACAATCCTGCTTGGTGATCTTTGGATATACCAGTACCAGTATCCCAAACTGTAAAATACATCAATGAACCTTTGGTTTCCACTTTTAAACCTACAGTTCCTGTATTTGTAAACTTGAGAGCGTTAAAAAGCAAATTTAATAGCATTTGCTTTAGTCGCAAAGAATCTGCTACTAAGTGTGTTGCATTCGGATCTATATCCAGGTGCAGTTTTAAACCCTTATTCGCAGCTTTCTCTTTCACTAATGCGAAAACATTCTGACACAAAGTTTGCACATCGACTTCTTCCCACTGTACTTCCAGTTGGTTAGCTTCAATTTTGGAAAGATCTAAAATATCATTAATGAGAGCCAAAAGGTGTTTACCGCTAGATTGAATAATATTTAAATACTCTTGGTGACGTTCTTGTGTGGGATCGTAGCCTTTAGCTAAGAGTAGGTGGGTAAAACCGATGACAGAACTTAAAGGTGTGCGGATTTCGTGACTCGTGTTTGCCAGAAACTGGTTTTTGAGTTGATTCGTGCGCTCTAGCTGTTGATTATAGCTTTTTAACTGTTGACATGTTTGTTGTAAAGATTGGGTCTTTCTCACTTGTCTTATTGCTGTCGTGCATTGTGTCGCTGCACGTACTATGAATTCTGTTGTGACTTCAGCGCCTGCATCTTGTATTGAATCGCAACCTGCGAGCATCGGTAATGTGGCGATAATGAGCCAACCGATCACCTGATCTGAATTATCTGATAACCGCCAAGCACTTGGCGGCTGTTGATTTTCTAGATACTGCAAGTCAACGGCGTCTATAATTTCTTTCAGTCTCAATTGCAGCTTTCTTCTTTTGCTAACGATAATGCCCTTATGAGCAGATCGCTGTTGAGATGAAGAATTAGAAACATAGCTAACTTTGCCAACGTTTTCAAGTGAGTTAAAGATCGCGATCGCCACTTTTGTGTTGCTCAACGCAGTGTTTAACTCATTTACCACTGTTTGGAAAATTTCTGCTTCCAGTGCGGCTTGATTGTTAGTCGTCGAAATCAGACAATCATTGAGATGGTTTTGCAGCTGATTCAAGCTGCGTTCCAGCCACAACTCAGCATGAAGCTGCTGAATTGTTGCCGAAAGTTTTGGCGTTGCATCTACTTGTGAGTTCTGTTCTGGTAAGCTTGAATACTGCTGCATGGTCAACCGGACAGC
>JAQYWP010000932.1 GCA_029379285.1 Rhizonema sp. PD38 | reverse complement strand
CACTTGATGTTGAATATTTATCCGATTCTTAAAATAGTGACCCTAAAAATATTTATAAATTTAAATATTTTTAATTTAGAGAAGCAAAGCTGGTAATAAGTCTTAATTAAGAACCATTTACGCTTCTTGGAAAATGATTTCCTGAAACTGAATCATATCTTTTTGGGGATCGGCATGGTTGACTTTGACTAACACCTGTTCGCCTAGACTGACAGCACGTTTAAAAAACATTGGCAGTTGCAAGCCTAAATCTTCTAATAAAATTAGCGCCAAGTTGCTGTCTTCCCTCAGCCACATCAGTACTGTAACTTGCCAAACTTTGCTAGGCTGGCGACGCAGATACTCTAAAGCCCAATATCTATTTGTTTGCCGTTCTACCATTGTCACCTCTTGGGTAATAGTAGAGACAGTCATCATGACTTCTTTAAGTTGTTCTCCTGAGAAGGGGAGAACTTCACCGCGTAGGTGAGCTTTTAACTGAAAATGAGTTAATAAGTCGCTATAGCGGCGGATGGGAGATGTCGCTTGAGTGTATGTATTTAAACCCAAACCCGCATGACGCATGGGGGTAATACTCATTTCGCTCTTGGGCATACAACGACGCATTGCACAAGCACGGACAAATCCGGCTGGCAGTTGGAGCAATTCCTCGTCAGGGGGTAATTCTGGCTGCGGTTGACCTCGAAAAGGGAGAGGAATGTTATGAGTTTGACCGTAGCGGGCAGCAACTTCACCAGCAACTATCATCATTTCTGCGACTAATTGCCGAGAGAGGGAGTCGTCTAAAACGTCGATACAGATGTCGTCATCTTTGACTTTGATCATCGCCTCTGGCATGTTTATACTGATTGCTCCTTGGTCATATCGCCAAGTCTTGCGTCGTTGCGCCCAAGTTGCGATCGCCTCAATTTCTGGTTCCGCTTCCACACCCAACTCCAGCATCTCATCGACATCTTCATATGTCAGACGATATGTCGGCTTGATAAAACTGGCATGAATACTATAATCATCTACAGCCCCTACGGGATCTAAAATAATCCCAAAACTCAAAGCATAACAAACTTTTCCCTGTACTAGACTCATTGGTCCGGTTGCCAACACTTCTGGGAACATAGGGATCATTCCTGTCGGCAAATAGACTGTACTACCTCTTTTTCTGGCGTCTAAATCTAATTCATTTTCTGGTATCAGCCACCGTGTGGGATCGGCAATATGTACCCACAATCTTTCCCGCCCATCGCTGAGTAATTCCCAACTCAAACCATCGTCTATTTCGGTGGTACTCTCATCATCTATTGTATATACTTTCAAATGTGTGAGATCCAGGCGGTTTGCATCTTTATCTGGCGGAGGGGAATCCAAACGCTGTTGCGCCACTTCTAATACCTTACTAGGGAACTGAACCGGGATTGACGAACGACGCAGAAATAAGTTCTCATACTGACTCCACCAACCCAAGTCTACCAATAGCTGAAACGCTCCTTGAGGAGTCGCTGAGCGCCCCAGCATGTTCATAGTTTCCTGGACTGGTGCTGGTGGAGGGTAGGCACGAGCCAAAGAGTCATAATTTAGCCCGACACGGACAACGTCAGCTAAGAGCGCTGCATATTTCTCTAATGCTTCTAAACGGTGACGATCATGGCGTTGCCAATCTACGACTTCACCATTGAGTGCTTGCTCTACACGAGCTAAAAATTCTTGCTGTCCTCGAGCTTTCAGCGCCTCTACTTCTAATTGGTGTTTACGTTCTGTAACCGCTGTAGCCGTTCGTGGTTCGTAAGCTTCTCCTTTTTGCTTGAAGTAGATTTTATCATCTGATAACAAGCAATAGGCGGCATAACGCTGTGACGCACTAGATTCAGAAAACAGCAGATTTGCCATTTCCTCTGGAGTGACTGTTTCTCCATCCTCAACCAGTAATTCCCAAGCTATTTCCAAACTCGATGGATCTAAATAAGGTTTTACCTCCTCGAGAAATTGTCCTATTTGCGAAGGCTTGTAGGTTTGTCCGGTAATAACATAAGTCATTTGCCTATGTGCGAGACTGTGAGATTGACCCCGTTCATCTACTACAAACCAACGAGTTTTACCATCTGGACGGTCTACTATACCCAGACGGCGATCACTTTGAGGTCTAAATTCAACTAACGTCCCCTTCTCCACAAGCCTTACAATTAATTCAGATTTTATATTTTGGATTTTGCGGAAAGTTTTAAGGAGGAGGCAGTGCTGTAGGAGGGTTTCCCTCCGTAGGCATCTGGCGTTGGTTTCCCTCCGTGGCAAACTTTCTGAGAGGGATTTTGGATTAAATAATTGCTATCAAATCCGCCATCCGATGAATTGAAATTTGGGAGGTTAATTTACACTCCCTGACTGAGACTTTAGATTTTGGATTCAGAAACACGAAGCTAAACGCAAATACGCTGAGGATTCTTTTAATCATCCGCGCATCCGGTGCTGGAAAGTTGGCTTTTGAGCGTGAAACCAAAAGCGCTCCTCACATTCTGATCTGTAAACAAAGCAGCTGTTAGGCGCTGGCTCCCAAGATACTTTCTGCACGCACCCGCGCATCCAAAATTAACTTAACCTTCCGCATTAATAAATGGCAACAAAGCCACAATTCTGGCGCGTTTGATCGACAATGTCAACTCTCGCTGTTGCTGAGATGTTAGTCCGGTAATCCGGCGCGGTAGAATTTTGCCTCGCTCGGTCACAAACTTACGCAATAAATCTACATCTTTATAATCTATTGGTTCTCCTGGCTTGATTGGAGACAGCCGACGACGGTAATAGCTCATATGTTACTTAATTTCCTTGTGGACAGTATGTTTATTGCAGTGAGTGCAGAACTTTTTGAGTTCTAACCGATTAGTAGTGTTGCGACGGTTTTTCGTAGTGGTATAACGTGAAACGCCAGGTGAGCGCTTTTCTACGTTGGTGCGACACTCAGTACATTCTAGTGTCACTATTATGCGGACACCTTTACCCTTAGCCATAATATTACAAACCGTTGAGCCTGCTCTATAATTAACACAAATCACTATTGTCTCATATCTCGCCGCATTTTTTCAACTAATCGCTTGACTTTTATATCCAGCGAATAGCCTCGAGGCGATGAAACTATAATAGTTTTAGCATAGCGATCATGCAAAGCTTGCTGCATTTGAGTATCCGAAAAAGCTGCACCACAGTCAATGGCCAAAGGAATCACCAGCAGTAGAGCTGTCGGATTGCGGACAATATTGCTGAGGGTGATAGAAACTAAAAGCGCACCCAAGCCAACGATCGCCTCACGCTTTAAAAGAGTTTGCAAATCAGGAACCTTTCCCCGTTCGACTCCCAGAAGTTTGATGTCAACAGCATAACGTCCCAAACTTTGCCCTTGATTGTTATAAGGTAGCATCACCCGTAAAATCACCCAGGCGATCGCGAAAACGAGTATTGGCACAATTTGGATACCAAACTCACTGCTTCCCAAAAGCGAACTGAGCAACCAGACAATAGAGAAATCAATTCCCAATGCCATAGCTCGTCGTCCCAACTCAACCTGAGAATAGTGTTTAGGTGTAACTCGTTCAATAGTCATAACCTATAAAAATAAAATATTAATTTGTAGGATGTCTAAGCGACAGCGTAACGTACCTTCCAACGATTTCGTTCAAGAAGAATGTTATTTTTGGTAAAGCTTGTACTAGCTGTTTAGATGTGACCACATGGTGCATGGCGACTGAGTAACCAAAGTATTCCAACATAGAACGCAGTGCAATTGCTGCCAAACCATCGTCAATACTGATAATGTCAACCTTCATGTCAAGGCACTTCACGTAAATAAGTCGGCGGTATAAAACCTAATTATGTAAAGAAAAGTAGATTTGATAAAATTATTTCGTAGTAAGCGCTTCA
>JAQYWP010000931.1 GCA_029379285.1 Rhizonema sp. PD38 | reverse complement strand
GGGCGGGCTTGTCATGATGGTGAATTCCCAATTCTGGTGGTAAGGGTAAAAATCGCGGCAGAACTTTAGGAACTTTGACTCTAGCAAACAATTCTTCTTCTGTTTCGGGATTTTTGACTACCACTGCCAGATTTAGGCTGAGATTAGAAATGTAGGGAAAAGGATGGCTGGGATCCACAGCAAGCGGAGTTAGAACTGGAAAAATCTGTTCGTTAAAATAGGCGTCTAAGTAATTCCTTTGTTTGTCATTTAAATCAATATAGTTAAGGATATAGATGCCATGATGTAGCAGTTGAGTTCGCAGAACTTGCTCAAAATGTTGATGTTCTTGGGCTACTAAAGGACGCAAGGAAAAACTAATCTCGTCTAACTGTTGTTGTGGCGTGCGACCATCGAAAGTTAAATAGCTGACTTTCGCCTCTACCTGTTGTTTTAATGCCGCAACCCTTACCATGAAGAACTCATCCAAGTTAGAACTAAAGATTGCCAAAAACTTAAGGCGTTCTAGAAGGCGGTTCCTCGAGTCACAAGCCTCATGCAACACTCTGCTATTAAACTCTAACCAGCTTAATTCCCGGTTGAGATAGTACTGTGGATCAGAAAGATTGATTGGATTGGAAGTCTTCTTGGATTTTGGCATGATGACCAAACGACAGGTAGTGCAGCCCGGACAACTGGAATGGGCTACTCTACATAGTAGATTATAATCATGCGATCGCTTCTATCTAAAGTTTAGGTAAACGGACATTGAGCGATGGTTTGGGAAGGTCCGTCATGGTAAGTTAGGTTGAACAATGGTTAAACCTTAGTCAAAACCGTTAGGTAAATGGACGTACTAATTCTACATACCATGAGCGTAAATGTGACAAATTTTCTACATTAACTAACCTCGTACTAGAGATTGCTTGAGGATGAAATTTTTGATTTTTTTATAAGAACACTCGTTGAAAACCTTGCGGCTGTCTTTCCAAGGATGACAACGGTTTAAGCCCCAGAAAGCCCCTCACTAACACCGAGGTAGAAGCGATCGCTAATTTTGTATACGAGGGAAGTTCCCTTGTAATAGCATATCTGAATGATAAGTTAGAATATTTTATACATACAGAATATTATGTAATCTGAAATAGCCTATTTGACAAGCTGAGTAATCACACTGATTTAAATAATCGAAAGGATGCCATTCATTTTTACTAATGGATTCCAAATAAGAGCCATCCTGCTGAGCGATATCTGGCTCTATACCAGTGACATCAGCGTAATACATATAGCAAATTTCACTGATTTGAGTACCAACGATGTACTTACCAAGTGGTACAACTCGAACTAAAAAACCAGATTCTTCATAAACTTCTCTGATTGCTGCTTCTTCTGGTAATTCACCTTCTTCTAATCCGCCAGTAATAGGACAGGGGAAAAGCTTCAACAGCCCATTAATTTCTGTATTATCAATACAAAGAGGTTGTTGTCTAATTAAAACTTCATAGTTTTGGGGTAAGGATTCATTTTTTCTCAGCAGAAATATTGCAACTGAGTCTTTCCCTCTCCTTTCTAAATAATAAAATTTTCTAGGTGTTTCCTTAACAACAACCCAGTGGTTGCTGAAAATGGTCTTGTCAGTATCCATCTGTTTGAATTTTTATATTCTAATTTTAGTTTTCAAGACTAAATTTTATCTTCAAAAACATCCAAAAAGTGGTTAAAAATATTAATTGTTATTCTCAAGCGACCTTAAAGATCTAAAGTATTATTTGATACAATTAACGACGAAAGCCACAAGGCAGCGCTAGGTGATTCTATGCCAGAAGTTAGCCGATTTTTTGGAATCATTATCACCATGTACTACAAAAATCACCCACCACCTCACTTCCACGTTAGGTATAACCGACAAAAGCCATAGTTAGTATTGAAACTGTAGAAGTTTTAGAAGGTGAGTTAACCTCAAGGTTATTTAAACTGGTAATAGAATGGGCAACCTTACATCAAGCTGAACTCATAGAAAACTGGGAACTTGCCAGGGACAATCAACCTTTAAACAAAATTACACCATTGGAGTAAATTGTGCTCAAGGATATCATTGCGGTTGAGCCTCTAGAAAAGTACCACCTTCGCCTGCGCTTTGAAGATGGCGTGGAAGGAGTGGTTGATATTAGTCAAATGAGCAAATTCACAGGTGTTTTTGCCCTTCTCCAAGACAAAGAACACTTTGCCAAGGTTGAAGTAAACCCTGAAGTAGGTACAATTCAATGGCAATCAGGCGCAGATCTCGACCCTGATGTTCTATATGCTACTATTACTAAACAGCAAATCCCCCAGTATGAGCTAAATAAGATTACGAGTCGTATCGGTTGACTATGTTTCAAGCAACTCGTCGCCGTCTTGCCTTGTGGTATACAGCAGTCACAGCCGTACTATTACTCCTCTTTGCAAGCGGTGTCTATTTATACTTTCGCAGTACCTTAATTGAACGGATTGACGATACCTTAAATCATGTGGTGGAAGTTGTGGAGCGATCGCTCGTAATTGAGCGCGTCAAATCGGAACTGGGTGAATTCCGCATTAATGTAGAAGCCAGTTTTCACGACAATGCCGAGACAGTAGAAGATGATCGCATCGACTTAGAGTGGTTTAGTCCTACTGGTGAATTACTTTGGTCAACTTTAGCTCAACCCTTAAATATTCCCCTGCACCCCAACCGGGCAGGTGAAACTGTCAAAGTTGTTTGGGGAGTAGAGGAAGCTCGGCAAGCAAAAGAAGAGAATTTAATCACCACTACTCTCTCCTTAACCCCCTCATCTGCCCAACGCTACATGCTTCCAGTCAGCAAAACGCAACAGAACACTGACTCCTCCCCACTTCTATTGCGACAAGTCACAGAACGAATGCAAATTGGGCGACAGGTACTAGGATATTTACGTGTCAGCCATCCTTGGTTTGAAGTGACAAAACCCAGTCGGAGGTTGATGTTGGATTTAGGACTGGGAACTGGGTTGATGGTACTTTCTGTTGCCGCCAGTGGTTGGTTTCTTTCGGGTAAAGCAATGGAACCAGTGCATGAGTCTTATCAACGCCTCAAACAGTTTACTGCTGATGCTTCTCACGAATTAAGAAATCCCATTACGCTGATTCAAACTAATGTGCAAGTTGCCCTAGCCGATCTTGATTGGAGAGAGGCAAAAGGTTCTACACATCTACACTATCAACAACAATTAAAAGTTGTGGAACGGCTGACGCAACGGCTTGGGAAATTAGTTAATGATCTACTGTTTCTAGCACGGCAAGATAGTGGGCTCAGCACATATTCTTTTTCACCTTGTCCAATGGATGCTTTACTGATGGACGTAGTTGAAGAACAACAACTTTTAGCTGTAGAAAAAGGACTTACCCTTTCTCTAAACTTGATCGATCCTCCGGCTTCAGAAACTAGTTTGGAATTGCTTGACAATTGGTTCACGTTTTTTGGTCATTGGGATCAACTGGTGCAGCTGTTCACGAATTTGATTGGCAACGCCTTGCAATACACTCCACCATCCGGACGGGTAAATGTGGAATTGGCACGTATAGAACTGACAAATCGTGTTTCTGGATTGCGTCACAGCATGAATCAGTTACAGATTAAGGTGAGTGATACCGGAATCGGTATTCCCCCAGAGGCAATACCTCGTTTATTTGACCGCTTTTATCGGGTTGATCCGGCACGTTCTCATCCGGCTACGAACACGACGGCTGAAAGTTCCACTGGTTCTGGATTGGGGCTGGCGATCGCCCAAGCTATTGTCGAAAACCATCAAGGTCAAATTCAAGTTGAAAGTACTCAGGATATTGGCACTACTATAACTGTCACTTTACCAATCACTCTTGAGTCTTAATTTTATACTTCAAAATTGTTTCCTGTGATAGATAAAAAAAG
>JAQYWP010000930.1 GCA_029379285.1 Rhizonema sp. PD38 | reverse complement strand
CATAATGATGCTGGAAAGCCTTGTTGTCAATAGGGTTTGAAATGCGCTTACCCTGGTAATTCAGTAGAGGTCATTTGCTCAAAATTTGGTATACCCCTATTAAGTCTCAAATTTCTAAATGTTACACCTAACCTATGGAATATAATATAAGATACAGCCGTCTCAGAGCCATCCATGAGCTATTGCATTAATCCGAATTGTCTTAAGCCCCAAAATACTGGAGAGTCAAAATTCTGCCTAGGTTGTGGCTCTGAGTTACTCTTACACAAATGCTATCAAGTCACTCGTTTACTAAGTAACCCAAACAAGCCTAGTGGTTTTGGCACCATTTATGAAGTTAATCATAATGGCTTGTTGAAAATTTTGAAAGTGCTGCACAACCAACATCCTAAGGCAATTGAACTGTTTCGACAAGAAGCACAAGTTTTGCAGCGACTGAATCATTCTGGTATTCCCAAAGTAGAGAAAGACGGATATTTTATATGTACATTCGGAGATAACTTTCTCGTACACTGTCTAGTCATGGAAAAAATCGAGGGAATAAATTTAGAGGAATGGCTTGAAGAAAGAAACAATGAACCAATTGTGGAAAGTGTGGCAATAAGTTGGTTGAAGCAATTAGTAGAAATATTACATGCAGTTCATCAACAGCAATATTTCCATCGGGATATTAAACCAGCAAATATTATGTTAAGACCCGATGGACAGCTAGCATTAATTGACTTTGGTACAGCACGGGAAGTTACTCAGACTTTCATGCAGAAAATAGCAGGGCAGCAAATTACAGGCATTGTGTCGGTAGGTTACACACCTTTAGAACAAACTAATGGCAAAGCTGTGCCCCAATCAGATTTTTTTGCTTTGGGACGCACCTTTGTGTATTTGCTGACAGGTAAGCATCCCAGCGTCTTTTCTTATGACAGCTATACTGGTGAACTAATTTGGCAAGACAATGCTACTCCAGTTTCTCACGCATTGGTAGATTTTGTTGATTATTTGATGAAGTCTTTTCCAGGGCATCGACCTCAAAATACTCAAGAAATATTGGAGTGCTTGGATAAGATTGAGAATAATATACCTTTATTTAGTGCAACAACACAGATTACTGGAACTACTACAGTCATCTCGCCCAAAAAATTGCCAGAGCAATATAAAATTCCTCTTGCAGGTGGTGTAATTGTGATTTTGGGAGCTACTGGCTTATACTATGCGTTTCATCACCAGTCGCAAACTGCAAATATTCTTTCATCATCTCATTGTACTTACGTGGTTGCCGATCCAGATGATCCGTCCTTGAATGTACGAGTAGGTCCAGGAACTAATGAAAAAATCATCTATCAATTAAAAAATGGAACAAGTTTATCTGTTGTGAATGTTGTAAATGGAGACAAAGGTTGGCTTCAAATTGATTCTCCAGTTAAAGGTTGGGTGGCTGGAAATCGTACAAAAAAAACCTGTAATCCATAGCAATTTTTTGAGCAAATCGATTCCAATTGCTGCCATTCCAGTGATGACGAACAATGCTTAGCCACGAAGAGCAATCCCCACAATTCCCCTTGCTTTCATTGGCACCAATAAGGCTGCCTTGACTTGAACTGAGCCAGAAAATCAACGTAACATTGAGTGAGTTATCCGGCATAAATAATGTTTGCTGTGGCTTAGATACAACCTTGTTTGTGGAGCGGAACATAACTTTCCACAAACGTGAGGTCTTTATTAAATACTGCCATCGTACCGTAAAATAGAGAAAGTTGGACTGACAGCTGAACTGAGTGGCAATTTAATGAATAAATCTAAGATTTTTATTGATGGGGAAGCAGGAACCACAGGCTTGCAGATTCACTCACGCCTCAACCAACGAGATGATATTGAGTTAGTGAGTCTTGAGATATCTAAGCGTAAAGATTCGACTGAACGCGCGAAACTGATCAACGCCGTTGACGTTGCTATTCTTTGTTTGCCAGACGATGCCGCCCGTGAAGCTGTTAGTTTTGTCACTAACCCAGAGGTGAAGATCCTTGATGCTAGTACTGCCCATCGAACAGCTCAGGGTTGGGTATATGGCTTTCCCGAAATGAATCCAGGGCAGCGAGAGAAAATCGCTAGCGCCCAATTTGTCAGCGTTCCAGGCTGTTACCCTACAGGATTTTTAGCATGTGTTCGTCCGTTAATTGCCACCGGACTCCTTCCTGTTCACTTTGCGATCACAATCAATGCAGTCTCGGGCTATTCTGGTGGTGGGAAGAATCTGATTAAAAAGTACGAGACTTTCCACTCTGAGCAATCAGGAGCAAGCTCTTATCCCTATGGGATCTATGGAACGCAGTTTGGGCACAAGCACGTCAAGGAAATGCATTACTTCTCAGGATTAGCGTCACCGCCAATGTTTGTACCAGCAGTGGGTGATTTTGAGCAGGGGATGCTGGTACAAGTGCCGTTGCCACTGTGGACTTTGGATAATCCGCCCTCAGGTGAAGTCATTCATAGGGCGATCGCGGATTACTACCAAGGTGAAAAATTTGTGCAGGTTGCTCTCTTCCAAGATCCCACCCTGTTACGAGATGGAACTTTCCTAGATGCAATGGCAATGAACGGCACCAATGTTGTTCAAATCTTCGTATTTGCCAATGATACAACTCAAGAAGCGCTGCTCGTTGCTCGCCTCGACAATCTAGGTAAAGGCGCATCAGGTGCTGCTGTACAAAACCTAAACATCATGCTGGGTGTTCCAGAAACTTTGGGATTAGAAGTATGCAAGCCTACAAGCTAAATGCAACAATTGCTGCCTTTCTTTGTAAATGATTTGCGCTTAACAAGTTATACTGCCATGTCTACTTTACTCAGGTAATAGAAGGTTGACTGCACGTGCGTTATGTCCCAACACGTCTCTAATCAAAATCCGCTCCGATGTTATTCCCATGTTGGAGATAAGTTCACAGGGGATGAAGGCGGCAATTAGTATGTTGCAGGAAATGACGCGAAACAGGAATCAGTAGTGTTTTATCATAGAAATAAAAAGGAGCAGAAGTATGCAAGCCTACAAGCTGAACGCAACAATTGATGAATCAGGAAACTTAGTTCTTGACGAACCTCTGAATATTGCTCCTGGTAAAGTGGAAGTCATCATTCTACAGCCAAGCACAAGAAAGAGCCTCACTCCTTCTCAACCCAAAAAACGGGAATACAAAGTCCAAGCACTAAAAGACTTACTCGAAAATGCTCCTCCAACACCACCCGACTTCGATCCAGATCAAGCTAAGTGGGAATACTTAAAGGAGAAGCATAATCTGTGACGGTTTTGATAGACACCAATATTATTGTTGACCTAGCACTTGACCGAGACCTTTTCTTCAAAGATAGCGAACAAGTTTTACGCTTTGTGGAACGGCAAGAGATTGAGGGCTATCTCTCAGCATCAACCTTTAGTGATTTATATTACATTATCAGGAAAACTAAGAGTAATACCTGGACACTGCAATTTTTGCAAAGAATGGCGACATTTTGCCAAGTCGCTACAGTAGACCAAGCTGTCATCTCAATGGCACTTACTACTAACTTTAAAGATTTTGAAGATGCTGTTCAGTACAGCACAGCGGTATTAAATCATTTTGATGCAATTATTACTCGCAACAGTAGTGATTTTCCTGTAACTATCCCCCGAATAATGACTCCTCAGCAGTTGATTCAGGAATTAACGAATTCTGAATAGATAATTTTGCAGGCTGGATAGGATTAATTGTGAACCGCAGCTATTCACCGAACAAGGCAAAAGTTAAAAGTTAAAAGGCACTCATAAAGAAAAAGAAAAATTGGTTTGAAGCCCCTAAATTTATTTATGGAAAACAAAAAAATGCGTCCACTTCAAATCCACGCCAGTTGCTTTCCGACGCAATGCGACAGGAACGCA
>JAQYWP010000119.1 GCA_029379285.1 Rhizonema sp. PD38 | reverse complement strand
AGAAGTAAAGAATGTGTAAACGAGTACAAAATATTTTTACGTAAAAAATATGTACAACCTTATATTAATGAAAAACGTAAAATGAGGCTTGCTGTAGAGCTTTTCTCATCTGAGTCACGCACAGAATTTCCTCAATGATGCAACATGTTGCGTCTCTACATAATTGGAATTGCTTATTGCAGCCGCTCAAGCTTCTTTAATTTTTAATTCCAAGGAAGAGTTACTAGTCTGCATTTGTGATTTCCAAGACTGTGCGTAAAGTCCATCTTGAGCGATGAGATCGTCGTGACTACCCGACTCTACAATCCGACCGGCACGCATGACGTGAATAATATCAGCTCGCATTGCCAACGTGAAGCGGTGAGTGATGACAACTGCAGTGCGACTATTCGCCATTGTACGGAATCTTTTCAGCCAGTCAAACTCAGCCCAAGGGTCCATCGCACTCGTTGGCTCATCTAGAATAATCATTTGAGCGCGTCTGAAAAACGACCGAGCTAGAGCAAGCCTTTGCCATTCCCCACCACTCAGATCATTACCACTTGGAAACCATTTCCCCAGCATCGAATCGTAACCTTGGGGTAAACGCATAATCGTTTCATGGACTCCAGCAGATCGTGCTGCTGCTTCAATTTCAGCTATACCAGCAGGAAGTAATAAATCCCCCAGTCCAATATTCTGGGCAGCATTTACATAGAAGGGGACTGGCATTTGAAACAAAACTGTGAGGAGGCGTTGGAATTCCTGAACTGAGAAGTTTCGGATATCATTTCCGTCGAGTTCAACGCTCCCTGACTCAGGATCGTAAAAACGGCAGAGAAGTTTGATGAGAGTGCTTTTGCCAGCACCGTTATCCCCAACAATAGCAACAATTTTCCCCGCAGGAATGGTCAGGTTAAAGTTTTCTAAAACCGGGCGATCGCTTCCTGGGTAGCGGAACGTTACGTCACGAAAGCGAATTCCCTCTTTGAGTTTTGTTGGTATTGTCAATGGTTGAGGTGGATCTACAACTTTAGGTTTGATCTGCAAAAACTCAAAAAGGTCACTAATAAACAAAGCATTTCTATACATTTGCCCCAAGTTGCTGAGTACAGACCGGATTAAGCCCTGGCCTTGACTAAAAGCTTGGTAAAATAAAGCTAAGTCGCCTAAAGAAATGATTCCTAATAAGACTTGCTCACCCATCCAAGCAAGGGCAGCACCAGTAATTAAAAGAGTAATAACTCCAGCAATGAGACGACCTAAAGTCTGATCTTTAACTAGCTTGAGTTTCTCATTGCGTAAGCGATAGCGCAACTTTTGGTAAGCTGACTGAAAATAAGAACCCAGGTTGAACAACCGCATTTCAGAGGCTACCGTACTTTCAGTAAGTAGTATTTCGTAATACTCCAGCCATCGCCGATCAATAGTTGTCTGTTGCCACCAGCGATAATACCGCCTATTTAGGCGAAGTACTACATAAAAGGCTGGCAAGGCACTGAATAATAAAAAGAACGGTAGCCAAATACCATAGGGTAGTAGGACTGCCGCCATCGTTAAAAGAGTAATGCTATTTTGTAGCAGACTGCCTGTATTTTCTAGTAGTGCAAGAGAACGCTCACCAGCACCACTACGTGCCCGGTTTAGGTGGTCGTGATACTCCGATGACTCATAACAGCCTAAATCTATAGCCATTGATTGGGAATGTACCAAACGACTAATATGGTCTTGTACCAGTTCTGACTGAGCTGTGCGAATCCATTCACCAGCACTTCCTAGAACCTCGTTGAGTAGCAATACACCTGCCATTAAGCCCACTGGGATCACTACTTTCTGAATACTATTTCCAGAAATTCCAGCGCCGACAGATGCAACCAGACTATTCACCACCCACCTAGTCAGGTAAACTGTGGCTGTAGGAAGCACTCCCTGAACTACCAACAGAATTATCCAGCCTAGAGTCCAAGAGCGGGATGCAGCCCAGACCAACCTAAAAGTCTGAGGCAAATAAGATAGTTGACTAATGGTGCTGTTTAATTTAATCACCAAGACTTTATACTGCTGTTTTCAATGTATGGGGTTGGACATTAGCGCTTTTAGTAACGTCTTCCTCTACGAGTTGGACGATATTAGGAAGTGCAGCTAGGGAATGTTGCCTTTTCAAACGATAGACAGGAACTTTTCTGAGAAGTTCTGAACATTGACGTAAGTGAGAACTTATAAAGTCTTTAGTTGTCAGTATGTTCATCACCCGTGAGTGACGTATAAGTTCTACAAGCGATTCCTGCAATTGGAGGCTTTCTATTTCATTTTGGGAACGTGCAACATTTTCTAGCACGTAAAGCCGCTTGAGTGGAAAAGGTTTTTGTGGGAATCCTCTCATCAGGGAGTTATTCCGTTTTGGCACAAGAGAGTTAATGGGAATTAATGACTTAAAGTCATACCCAAGAGAAGCAGCAGAATCGGGGAGCAGTCTGACGTAAGGGTAGCCTGGAAAGGTTATGGGATGGCGACCTTCAACTTGAATTGCCATTAAATCATCAGTCAGCAGGCTATACCCCTGGTTATAGAAAGCACTGGCAAGTGTTGATTTCCCCCATCCAGAGTGACCTAGAAATGCAATGGCTTCATCGTTGATAGCAACGCTACTAGCATGTAGTATCAGTAGCCCTCGCTGTCTAAGCAGGACAGCAAACATTGGTCCCAAAATGTAAGGACGCAAAACGTCATTTTCCATCCCTGGAGCTGGTTCAACAATAATTTTACTTCCGAATTCAGCCAAGAATCTGCACACCCTTGAAGGATCTTCTATAAGACCAAGTATGCGATCTTCTCCATCAGCGCTCTCAGCTTCTGAATCCGTAATTTTGCGAAGGGAAATGACTACATCTGGTAATTGTGCAGTATCCTCTGACACAAGTTCAGGGAAAGGTATTTCGGAGTGAATGCAAAGATTGTAGGCAGAATAAGTATACACGCTATTTATATCTTTTCCGTAAGTTGGAACTCTGGCGATAGGATTGCTATTTACGAGCTTTCCTTTACAGAAGGAAAATTAGAGAAAACAGTTACGAATGTAAATTTAGATGTTTACTTTGGTAGGTATGTATTATTACAAAATCCTATACTAAGTTGCCATTGGTCTTGTTTGGAATCAAGTTCGCTTCTGGACTGGCTTCCTGACTTGTTATTAGGTGAGACACTTAACAATACCGTTCGGATAAGCAGGGGAGGTAGAGGAAGAAAAATCAGTTTTTTCACCTCTACTCCCATAGCTCAAGAAGTGCTTACCTCAACAGATCATCTGCCTATTCATTAACCTGAATCAGGAGCCGATCTCTTGTAGAAGGAGATAGACCAATTTGCTGAAAAGGCCATGAGTGCTATTTACTCAGTAGGCTGTATAAATAGCTGTAGCATACCTTATGGTCGTAGGTTTTGACTTCTTCCTGCAGCACCTGCTGCACTTCTACATGACGCCTGGTCTGCAGTGACGCAAGCGTCAAATGAACCACCATTACCTGGTACGGTACCACGTGAGGTTCCGTAAAGTAAGTCATTCTTACCTGAGTCTAGGCTTGCTGCCGTAATCTTGCTAACAGTGCCATGGCTCGTGAGGCTTGGTGCTTTATAGGTTCTCTTCATCGTTATGACTCCTAATTGTTGTTTGTACATGGTGTTTTTTGGTAGATTCACCCATTTTTTATATAAATTCGTATAAGATTTGACTAAATATATTACTTAATCTGAGCGTGATGTAGCCAAAGGGAGAACATTGCTACTTTCCATAACCATATGTCTATTGAAGTGTTCAACTGTTGAACGGACTCGACAAACATGAATTCTTCATGTATTTTACGTAAGGCATCTGTATCCACATAATTAGCTATCCTCTCTAGATGATTTTGCATGACCTCGTCCAAAAGCCTCCTGTCATGTTTCAGCAGTCCATACGTAAAACTAGGGCTCAAATCTGATTTTCCGTACCGCCACTGTATCTGTTCTGGAAGAATATTTTCCATAGCACGACGCATGACATAGCGAGACCATCCTTGGTGAAACTTTTGTTCGGGAGGAAGAGATAGGCAGAACTCGATTAGCCGTTTATCCATGAATGGGTGACGAGCTTCGAGAGAAAATGTTGCGGCGTATTGATCTAATATCTCCAATCCCTGTGTAAGTATACCTGATGTTATATTTTGGCAGTGATTTTCCCGCTCTGTGAGTGGTTGCTTGCTTAAGTTGCTTTGGATACGTTTTTTGATACCAATGCGTCGGATGAAACGGCGGTTGACGATCCACTCATCATCCTGTTGTGGTTGGTTGTATCCGCGTAGCGCTCTCCAATATCTGCGGACAAATTGAGGAAGCAGTGGTTTGAACCCGTGGTGTAGGAAAAGTGATCGCCTTGAAATGTTAAAGCACTTCCATAGTTGATGTGTTGCTTTGAAAAAATCAATCCATTGCCCATGACAAGCCAAATCCTCCAAATACGCCTGACAATAGTATCGCAAAATATTTGCGGGCGTTGCTCCTGATAGTTTCTGGATTTCATTCACTTCTTCAACAAGGGTTGACCATTGTCCTTTCCTCATTAGTTCAGTGAAATAGCTTTCGCCATGAGATAAAGTATTATCTCCGTCAAAACCATCCAGAATAATCCGAACTCCCTCCCTTTGTGTAGCTTCGTTCAACTCCCAAGAGAAAAAATGAGTGGGAGCAGAAATAGCCTCATCCTGGTATTGGAAAATTTTATTTAAGTCAGACAAAGGACCAAGCCGATCTCCAGCAACATAATGAGGAATCAAGTTGTCCCGATCCATCACAGTCTTAATGAAGAAGCGTTCATCACATTCAGGAACTGCATCAAAGATTTTGGAAAACGTGTGTAATGGGCGACGACTGCCTTCTTGAACTAGTAGCTTTTGTGCCATACAGGTGATAGAAGAAGAATCTAGCCCACCACTTATGTGCGAACCAATGGGGAAGGCACTACGCAGACGACATCGCACTGCCTCAGCAAATATATTATGTAATAGTGTAGCATATTCCTCATCAGAATTCAACCGCAACTCACGGCAAGGGTCAAGTGACCAATAGGAGCGAATCTGCATTCCCTTGGCGCTCAATGTCATGCTACTGGCTGGAGGAAGCCGGAAGATGTCTTGATAAAAGGTCTTGGACTTGTCTTGGAAGATTGATACCAGATAGTCCCCTACTTTTACCTCATCAAGTCGGCGCGGGACTTCACGCAGACAGAGGATTGCCTTGATTTCAGAACCAAAAGCAAACATTCTTCCTGCTTGATAGTAATAATAGAAAGGTTTCACGCCCATATGATCTCTAGCACAGAACAGAGACTGTTTGGGTTTGTCCCATACAGCAAAGGCAAAGTCACCTATTAAATGTTCTGGACATTTCTCACCCCATTTCTCGTAAGCAGCCAAGATCAGCTGGCTATCCGTAATTTTTTCAGGTGGACAGTTATTGAAGTCTAAATAAGAGATAAGTTCATCACGATTGTCTATGCGAGCATCAGATGTCATCACTAAATTCCCCGCCTGATTACTCAGAGGCAGATTCTCTAGCAAGGATTCAGGCGTTGTCCATAGCATTCGATGCCCAAAACCAATTGACTCATCAACCCAGATGTTTCCACCATCCGGTCCTCGGTGTGCCAATACTTCAACCATCAGTCCCAAATCTTCATGGTCTACCAGGCAATCGTCGAGATAGTAGATACCCATGATGCCACTCATAATCTAGCTCCTTCAAAAGATGGCAGTGGAATAAACCGAGAAAGGTCTGTTATATAACCGATCGCCACCTGTCCCTGATACTCAATCCAAGCATGAGCTTCTAATGCTCCTCCTTCTCCTTTGGCGACTCCAATGCGGAGTTCTGGATGGTAACCGTAACTATTCATTAGCACTTGAGTCGTCAAAGCACGCGCAAGGCACTTTGCACCTCCTGGCATATAACGTGTCGCTACATTAACAGCCCAAACAATTTTGCTGATAGAAATTTGGCTTTTAGAGGAAGTGGGGAGGTAAAAATCCAGGTTACTAATCTTTTGCTGGAGTTTCAGTAAATTCCGAAAGGGTAGAAGCCATAGCCCTAGCCTAATGACTCCCAGTAAAACAAAAGTGATAGCTAAGAGGTTGACATCGCTACCTGTTAACCTAAAAAAGTTACGTAGTTGTCTCATTGCTTACCTCAATTAACCCTGCAACTTCGAGAGTGTGAAGCAATGCTAACAAATCCAGAGTGCAAACTTCCGGTTCTACTTCGTACTCTGAAAGAAGTCTCTGTTTCACATCTAGAACTGATTTTGGTTGCTGAATCAAGTCCCAAATCCGTGCTCCCACCTCATTCAATCCATGATAAACTCCTGACTGGAGATTGAGAACGACTGCTTCCCCTCCTAAATCAGAAGATATTTGATTTGAAGCTGCTACGACTATTGATGATTCAGAAATTTTAGACTCTAGTTGTTTCAACGTCATATACAAAAAAATTCCTTTTGGTTATATCTGTAAGTTGGCTTTAAGGTCATATGGTTGCTTTTTCACAACTTCCCAACAAGTTTGCTTTCAACATCTGTGTGATATTTCAAACTTTTTGCCAGACTTCATGTGTTTCAACCCGCATTTTTCTTATTCCGGCTATTGTAAATTATACTACCACTACAAACAGCTTCACCTCTAGCTAGATTGTCTAAAAACACTAGTAGTAAGGTCATGAGGATAACTGATTGAATGATTCAGACGCTGGTAGATGTAATGTAAACGGTTAGCCTCATATGCAATTTTTCCAATTTCCTTCTAAGTGTGCTGTTACAGAACACAGCAGTATATTGGAGAACTATCGCAAACTCAGTACTTAAAACTTCTACTGTACTTACGTATGTTTATCTTATAGCAAGGTCTACACTATTTACCGATAGATGCTTAAGCTTTATGGAAAAAATATCATTACTTGAAGAATATGTAAATATGTCATGAAAGCTTCATTAAGGGATTTTGATTAAGTATAAAGATATGATGTTGTATTTTTGGAAACTAAAAAACTAGGTAAAAGTCAAAAAATAAGTAATTATTTAACATTATGGACATCTTCCTTTAGGTAGAAATTAAAAAAAAGTATATTCCTTGGTGGAGTTCAAACTCAGCTGTTGGGTGACAAAGAAACTGTTTACAGGGAAAGCGATCGCACTGTTGGCATACCTTTGGCACTCAGAGCTTCACACTTCATCCTTCTTGAGTAAAGCCATCCACATGTCTGGCGGCTCGGAATAATAGTCAATTTCCTCCACTTGGTATTTACAAGCACTAGATCCATTTTGAAAAATAATGTAATCCCCACTTTTTATACCTCTACCCTGTCCTGTCATATAACCTCTTGTCTGATTATCTATAGGTTCAAATACATAGTCACGTCCACAAACCAATCGGGTATAGTCGTGAGTTTTGTTCTTCTGCTGTTTTGGTTTAGTTGATATTAACTTAACAAGCGATGAAAGAATCACACTGAGGTTGATGCCTGACCCGGTAGAAAACATAAAACAGTAGGATAGAGATAATGTTTACAATCGCACTTCGGGCGTTATCAATCGATCTAGTCCGATGGAGCATACGCTCGCACCAATTATAAGCGGCTACAGGTTGTTGACACGAGCGACTTTATCAAGACGACAGGAGTCAGAATCCAGATTTGATTTTGGTGTGTTGGCGCTGATAAACCAAAGGTATGATTTTCTTTCCTCCTACCTTCTGCCCTCTGCCCTCTGCCCTCTGCCTTTCTTTGTAATTCATTTGCTGCTAATAGTTTAGATATGACAGGAAAAACTGTTAAAAAAACAGTTTGACAGCAAAATTAGCTTGCTGTTTACGATATTTGAGATTAAATCTCTGATCTTCACCATAAATCGCCTTTAAAAGCACTTGACAAGACCCCAGTCATTGCTGCTATATTTATAAGCATTGCAATTGTTGGGGCGTAGCCAAGTGGTAAGGCAGCGGGTTTTGGTCCCGCCATCCCTAGGTTCGAATCCTAGCGCCCCAGTCTATTAGGTTAAGATATCACGCTTAACTTATAAATTTTTAATAAATAAGCTTCACAAGTAAAGGTCGAGAGGGCAAGCCTTTTGTTTGCCTCAATGAGTTTTGAAGGAAGTCTTTTGTGCGGATATCAGTGTCCTCTCCATTTCCCGCTCCCAGCTCCCTATGTTACAAGTTTGGCTTACAGAATCTTTAAGATAGATGAAAATCTTTATACATTTTGCTTGAGTAGGTGCTAAAAGAACTAACCAATTTTGCCTGCGTAATGCTACTGTATATATAGTGCATCGCTCCAAATTCACCGATTTATCGGATGCTTGAGACAGGGTGAGGGATCTATCCAATAAGTTTTTAACAACACTCAAGGAAACCTTGAAATTGTTCGGACTGCTAGAGTAGTCAGTGAATTCAGTAATTGACCTGGGTGCTTGGGAAAGCTTGGCAGTAAGACACAACAATATGTGCCGAGTTGCAACTGAAGCGTGCAATTACGTAAGGAATCCAAGTAAGAAAATATACTATTACTATGCTGAAAACAGAGAAATATCCTCGCCCATTGTCACAAGTTAACGTTGCCCAGTTAAAGAATCCAGAGGAAGAAGGAGGATTAAACCTGGGTCAAGTTGGAGCATCTCTTCGCCGTCGAGCACTGTTGATTGCTGGTGTTACAGGTGTCATGGCAACGGCAGCAGTGTTGAAGGCAGAATCAGATCCTCCTGTGTATCAAGGCGAATTCGAGATTTTAACGAATCCTGTCACTGGTGAGAGTCAGGCAATATCCAATGTCCCTCAAACTTTAGGCTCCCAAGGAGCAGTATCAACTCCTGAGAGATTACAACCAGTTGAAACGACGATAAAAGTTTTACAAAGTCCTATTGTGTTAGATCCCGTTCTCAAAAAGCTACATGATAAATATCATACAAAATATCCAAAGTTAGATTTTAGGTATGACTCAGTTGTTGCCGGCTTAACAATTGCATCTAAACAGCAAAATATCTTAGATGTGCAATTTGTAAGTCCGAAAGAAGATGTGGCTCGCGATTTCCTCAAGTTACTGGCTGACTCATATCTAGAGTATAGTTTGGCAGAACGTCAAAGCGATGTTAAGCAGGCAATTGACTTTGTTGAAGTACAGAAAAAGCCACTGGAGCAGCGAGTTCAACTTTGGCAAGATCGGCTGCGAACACTAAGACAAGTCAACAATTTGGTTGAGCCAACACTAAAGGCGCAAGAAGTCTCTACTCATATTGCTACTTTGACCCAAGAGCGATTAGAGAATAAGGTGCAGTTAGAACAGATGACAGTCAAGTATCAGGACTTGCAAACTGAGTTTGCAAAACAAGCAAGTGCATCAGCTAGTAACTCAGTGTTGAGTGACAATCCTCGCTACCAAAAGCTACTGGATCAGATTCTGGATGTAAATGCTCAAATTGGCAAACGCTCATCTGTATTTACTGATGAAGAAGAAGGCATGAAGCGTCTTAACGAGCAAAAAGCATTCATGATCTCGATGCTTGAGCAAGAAAGGGCACGGGTTAATAGAGATTTTCAAAGCCGCATACACGATATGCAAGCACGTGATAAATACATAGGAGAAAAAATAAATAGTCTTAATGGATACTTGAGAGGTTTAGCAACTGTTAGCCGTGAATACGATAACATTCAGCGAGAATTAAAAATTGCCACTGATGGTCTGAATCAATTTTTAACCAAGGAACAATCATTGCGAATCGAGGAAGCGCAAAAGCAGCAACCTTGGAAATTACTAGATCCTAAACTCACTAAAGTGAGTGAACCTCAGGCTATTTCCAGTGGTGCGAAGAGAAACTTAGCTCTAGGAGGAGCGTTAGGTTTGCTGTTGGGTGTAGGAGCCGCTTTAGTTGTGGATAAGCTCAGCAATGTCTTCTACTCTTCTAAAGAAATCAAAGAAGCTTCTTTACTGCCACTACTAGGAGTTGTGCCCTTCAGAAAAGAACTTGGAGCGTCAGGTTTGCAAGAACTTGATGGTGCGCTTCAGCAAGCAGCTCGTGTCTCCTTTTTTGAAGTCTTTCGCTCTCTTTACACCAATATTCTGCTTCTGGGTTCGGATGCACCAATTCGATCGCTTGTCATTAGTTCACCAGGGCAAGAAGACGGTAAGTCTACTGTCGCAATACACTTAGCGCTAGCAGCCGCAGCGATGGGACAACGAGTATTGCTAGTGGATGCAAATCTACGTTATCCTACACTACACAAACGTGTCGGACTAATGAACATTCAAGGGTTGACTGATGTCATTTCACAAGATCTAGACTGGAGCAATGTGATCGAGCGATCGCCCTTAGAAGACAACCTGTTTGTTTTAGCTGCTGGGCCAATACCACCTGATTCTGTGAGGTTGCTTGCGTCTCAGAAAATGCAGGATTTGATGAACGAGCTACAAGCCTCTTTCGACTTAGTAATTTATGATACGCCACCTATGGTCGGTTTTGCTGATGCAAACTTGCTAGCTGCTAATACCAATGGAGCTATACTGGTTGCTGGATTGGGTAAACTCAAACGTACCGTATTCCAGCAGGCATTAGAGGAAATCCAGGTATCTGGTACTCCTATCTTAGGGGTAGTAGCCAATAAGTCCAAAGAAGCCACACCTGCCGCTTACAGCCACTATCAGAAGTATTACAAACGTAGCGTCAGCAGCGAGTCGATTAGTGAGGACGAACAAAGGAATTCCGTGTCAACTTCTTCTACCAGAATTAATAGACGCTAAACTAATTCAACGACAAAAGGGCAAATTGTGTTCGCAACTTGCCCTTTATCATGAGTATCCACAAACAAGAGAACGCAGAACACATAGGTGAATAAGATTCGTAATAATTACGAGTAAGATTGCCATGTGGCTATGCTTCCCGTATTATTGTCATTTAATTGAGAAAGAACGCAGAACTCAGGATTTAATGATGTTAAACATTCTGAGTTCTACGTCTACGATTTGTTTTCACATTTTGTACAACTGACTTTGTTTAGGCGATCGTATCATTTATTTTTCAGGAGATTTCAAAGCTTGATCTAGTACTTGCCTTGCCTCTTCTGCTTTTGAGCGAGCTTCCTGATAGCGCAGATTAGCTTGAGCAAAATTTTTGAGAACTTTAAAACCTTCTTTAATCCGAGTAATTTCCTCCTCCGTCACAGAATTTTCCGAAAAAAGAATGTCAACAGCCTTACGAACTTCAAAGGCTTCGGTGCGGGACTCCTGAACTTTCAGCTTGAGTGTAGCAAGGTTACTGAGAACTTGAACTGCTTGAGTAATGGCGTCTTCACCGCCTGTATTATCAATTGGTGTTTCTTTAACTTCAATAAGTTGTTCAGATCCAAATCCCTCTTCTAGTTCTGTGGGGAGTTTACCTTCATCCATCAGCTTAATTAACTGATCCATTGCCTTCTCACGGTTTTTGGCTGAGTCTTTATTACCAGGAACGGTGAGGATAATTTCTGGGCTTTGAGCAAGAGTGTACTGAACCATATTTGGGCTGAAAATTATATAGGCAGATTTGCTATTTTATAGCGAGCTACTTCCAGATAGCAGAATAAAATAAGCACACAACACATATTTATTGCACTTCGGACTTGTTATCTAGCAATCTGTGGAAGAGATCAAGGGACAATCTTACATCTTGTAAGGTAGATAATGCTTAACAGTAGCAGGTTTAGAGCAAATAAGTTATGCATTCTCCACCGGGAGCCCTTCTTTCACGCTTTTAAATAAGATTGCTATAGCTATTGAGACTCAACAGTCTAATCTCAATAATATGCAAATTTTATATGAAAGAGCTTATTTCCTCTGTAATTGATTAACCAGTAGAGGTAATTCTATTATGAATGACGGTGTTTTGAATAACTCATAACTTAATTGTTGGATATTTTATTGATCATACTATATCAGTACACATATACTACAAAACTTTAAAAAACACAGAACACATAACACCTTATGCAGTCGGGAGATCATTAAAGGAGATTCAGGCTCACTATATTGAACACTACCTCTGTCCAAAATTTTATCGAGCGGCTTGTACCCTCAACTTACTACCGAGTTGTATCAGCTAAGTTCTGAGATTGGAGTTCTTTGTCCTGCGGGTATGTAGAGACAAAGCTAAGTTATCCAAAATAAGACTTTATACTTGAAAAAGGTAAATTTATTTTTAAGAGGAGGCCAGAGTGGTGGCTCCCAATCCCATTATTATGTCAGCAGTAGAAAGCTTGGGCTACCGCGTCACGGTTGGTGATGTGGCTACCCAGGTAGGATTGAATGTCGCTGAAGCAAATCAAGGGTTATTAGCCCTTGCGTCTGAAGCTAACGGACATTTACAGGTTTCAGATACTGGTAATATTATTTACCTATTTTCCAAAAATTTTCGCACCACTTTACGCAATAAGTATTTGCGCCTGCAGTTACAGGAATGGTGGAAAAAGGTTTGGGGCGTCTTGTTTTACCTAATTCGGATTTCCTTTGGAGTTTTGTTAATTGCTTCGATTGCTCTGATAACGATCGCCATTATCATCATCATCACCTCTGCTAACTCAGATCGAAACAGCAGTAATAGGAGCAGTCATTCTAGCAGTGGCGGTGGCTTCTTCTTTTTCCCAAATTTATTTTGGTATTTTAGCCCGGATTACGGTACACGTTACCAAGAAAGGCAACGCGAAAAAAGCGAGCTAAATTTCTTTGAGGCAATGTTTTCGTTTTTATTCGGAGATGGCAATCCTAATACCAACTTAGAAGAGCGCAGATGGCGAGAAATTGCAGGCGTGATTCGGAATCATCGCGGAGCAGTTGTTGCCGAACAAATTTCCCCGTATCTTGATGACATTGGCGAGAAGTATCAACAAGAATACGAAGACTATATGCTACCCGTACTTACTCGCTTTAATGGACAACCTGCCGTAAGTCCTGAGGGGCAAATTGTCTACTACTTTCCCGAATTACAGGTGAGTGCGACCAAAAAATCTCTTCGCTCAGTTCCAGTCTACCTAGAGGAATTTCCTTGGCGCTTTAGTGCAGCAAGTTCGGAACAAATTCTGCTAAGTGCTGGATTAGGAATAGCCAACTTTGTCGGTGCACTAGTGCTGGGAAATTTATTAAGAAATGGCACAGCTGCACTTTACGTAGGTGGACTAGTGGCTTTTGTACAAGGAATTTAT
>JAQYWP010000929.1 GCA_029379285.1 Rhizonema sp. PD38 | reverse complement strand
TCAACAACAGCCGTTCACTGCACTTCTTACTCGCCGCATGGCCAGTAGTGGGCATCTGGTTCACCTCGTTGGGTGTATCGACGATGGCATTCAACCTTAACGGTTTCAACTTTAACTCGAGTGTGATCGACTCACAAGGTCGCGTCATTAGCACTTGGGCAGACATCATCAACCGCGCTAACTTGGGTATGGAAGTGATGCACGAGCGTAACGCTCACAACTTCCCTCTAGACTTGGCTGCTGGTGAGTCCGCTCCTGTTGCACTTAGCGCTCCTGCTATTAACGGCTAATCATTTCTAGAGACGCGACGTGTTGCGTTTTTCTACAAAAAAGCGTCCTCTAACAAGGGGACGCTTTTTGCTTGTATTGTCATCACCTCTTTTACTTCCCTACTATAAGTATTTTAAATTGTTTATTTTTCCTCTACGTCTGCCTTATTAGGTCCAGGAAGCCAATCTGGGGTGTAAATAGGGTCTTTTGCTTCTACACGTCCACTGATAGTTGCTGCTGCACCGCATAAGATCACTATCACCTGTGCAATATCTTGACCATAATTTACAGGCTGTTTATTTATAAATTGATCGACGTCTTTTCCTATAATTGGAGCTATGGCTGCTACTGTTGTAAAAACAATGCTCCAAACTGTTCTACTTGTAAAAATACTTTTAGCTTTACTGACATTGGATACTTGTAGGTCAGAATTTTGAGGTTGTGGAGTTTTGGTAGTCATGATTGTCTGTCTTTATAGTTCTAAATTTGTCTAGGAGTTAGAGACTTAGTTCTAGTATGAGATTCACTGTTAAAGAACACAATTTCGGAAATTGTTTCAAGAATGTCACTATCGGTCGCTTCTCCCGATAAAAGCGTTTCTACCTTAACTCACTCACATTTATCTTTAAAGGTTATTTTTCTAAATTAAGTAATATGTATTATTTTTTATCTATAAAAATTAAGTATTTGAGCAGACTTAAGCTACTTAACCGAACCTTATTTTATTGAGTATAGAGACACAAAATTTCACGTCTCTACAAGGTTTGACTTTGGTAAAGTGAACTAAAAGGGATTTTAATCACAAATTCTGTCCCTTGTCCCGGAGTAGAGACACAGCTAAGGTGTCCACCATGTTTTTCGACTATAATCTGGTAGCTTACTGATAGCCCTAATCCAGTGCCTTTACCTATAGGTTTAGTGGTAAAAAATGGGTCGAATAACTTTGAGCGCACTTCTTCATTCATTCCCGAACCGTTGTCTGTGATCATTATGGCTACCCATTTGTCATCAACGACCTCAGTACAAATACGAATCTGAGGAACTATTATTTGCCCTTTGTCATTTGTCTTTTGTTTACAGTTATTTCCTAATGGCAAATGACTAAAGAGAAATGTCTCTTCAAGTGTATCAATAGCATTATTGATGACATTCATAAACACTTGGTTGAGTTGACTTGGATAGCAAGTCACATTCGGCAGTTGTCCATATTCTTTGATAACTATGATTTCTAAACAGTTGTGTGTAGCTTGCAAACGGTGTTTCAAAATCATCAGAGTACTGTCAATTCCTTCATGGATATTGACTTCTTTTAGATCGGCTTCATCAAGACGAGAGAAGTTGCGTAGAGATATAACAATGTCTCGAATGCGTTCTGTTCCTACACTCATAGAATGAAGAAGTTTATTCAAGTCTTGTAGTATAAAATCCAAATCTAAGATTTCTATTTGCTCTTGTATTTCTTGAGGAGGATTTGGATAGTATTGTAAATAAAGTTGCACTAAATTCAGTAAATTATTAGTGTATTGCTGGGTGTATACGAGATTGCCTTGGATAAAATTAATGGGGTTATTGATTTCATGAGCAACACCAGCAACCATCTGACCTAAGCTCGACATTTTTTCAGTTTGAATAAGTTGAGTTTGGGTGAGTTGCAGTTCAGCTAGTGTTTTTTTGAGGGCATTTGTACGTTCCTCAACTCGACATTCTAAAGCTTCATTAGCTTTTGATAGTTCTTCTTCTACCTGTTTGCGTTTAGTAACTTCTTTTGCTAACTCCTCTATTTTCTTGTTGAGTAAGGTAAAATTGTTAGTGGCGATCACTTTATTTTCCAAGCGTAAGAGAATTAAAGTTGGGGTTTCAGGAGACCAAGGTTGAATGACTGCTCCTTGACAACGAAACATTAATGTTTGTCCATTATTCTTGCTTAAAGTGAAAGAACCAAGAACCATTTCTCTGCTTCTTGAACATGCTTGTATGTAATTTTCAATTTTGTTGGCAGGCTCTGTTAAAATCTCAAAGAGCGTTCTCCCTTGGAGTTCCTTCCAGCGTAACCCCAGCATACCTACTACCGATTGATTGATTGCTAATATCTCACCCTTACCATCTACTAAGAGTAAAGGTTCTGGTAAAACTCTAGCAAGTTCAAGAAATTGTTCCGGAGTCATATGGTCGATTGTGTAAGATTTTGACTACCGTTGCAGATATGCTTTAAGTTTAGATCGGGAAATCGCTTATTACTGAGGATTTTACAGAGCTAGAGTAAGAATTCTTAGGCTGCCCTAAAGGTACTTGAGCAACTAAAAATCCCACTTGCTTCCAGGCGTAAGATTGTCAAACGAATTATATTCCACCGAAGTATTCTCGACCTGCGGCATCTTCTGATTCTTCTGTGGGTTTTAAGTAAATAACCACTTTGCATCGACTATCCCCTTGTGCGAGAGTCTCTTGCAACTCCACCTTCGCATATCCCAGATTGTCAGCAGCAATAGTCCCAAAAACATTTGAAGTCATCATACACATAGCAGGGCGATTGCTCACATGTTCGGCAAATGGACACACACGGTTGCCAAAGACAATCTTTTCATCGTTTTCCTCAATAATGTAAAAGCCTCCTTGAATTCTTCTCTTTAAATCAACTAAGACATCAGCAACTTGCTGGCGGGAAAGATTTGAGACTTCCAAACCAGATCTATAATCTTGGTTTATCTGCCTACCCATGCTTTGACCAACTACGCTAATAAATCCTGAGGCTTCTTGTAAGCCAACCACATCTTGTAAAGTGCCTGATAATTCTCGAATCAATGTTCGTAAAAACAAATCACGTTCCAAAGGAACATTGAGAGTATCTACTGAGTGCTTAAGAGACGTGTTCATAAATCTTGAAACCATAGTTATTTAACTACGATTCTAGTGTTCCCTGAAATTACTCTCAAGTAACAGATTTACCTCTCATGTGATATCTGGTTGACAGCAGTGTTCACATAGATGAACTACATCGTTTGTAAGGGTGTTGGGCTTCAGGCGTTCCCGTAGGGTACGGTACCAAAAGCCTATATGACTGTAGTCTATTTATCTGAAAACTACTGTAATTATATAGCTGTCGTAAAGTTAGTACAGGTATAACTTCTGTCTCCCATTTACGAGCAATATAAATATAATAGCTGTCACCTAAGCCGTTAGGACCACGCATTAATCAACAAACAAGGCGTAACCCTCCTATGAGCTTCACAGGAGGGTGCAAGGGCAGGGCGAGTCTAGTCTGTACTTCACCAACTTGCAATCTGCTGTAAGAAACCAGCTATGAGTCACAGACATTCATTAGAAAGACTCTTGCCTAAAAACAAGGGATTCAAGCTTGGACGAGAAAGTTTCTCGTGCCTGCGGAAGTGGCAACAGATTTTATTATTTCAGTGGGCGCTACTCATACGAATGTATGATTAAAATGATTTACCTTTAGCTAGATGCCAATCCTACGCGAGATACTATCTGAACGAAATAGCTGCCTTTATTTCGTAAGTCTGACTCACATAATCAGAATAATTTTTATATGTAAGATGATTACACAGTTGTCATCAACCATTGGTTAGATATTTAATTACGTAACATATTTATAACTTTAAACAGATACCTCTGTATACACT
>JAQYWP010000928.1 GCA_029379285.1 Rhizonema sp. PD38 | reverse complement strand
GCCTTCCTCAGGAGGCGGTCACCTGCTAGAAATTTTAAATATTATTGGGGACACTAATTTAAAATCTTTAGGATACAACCACCCTGACGCGCTACATTTGCTCGTAGAAGCAATGAAAATTGCTTACGCTGATCGCTCACAATATTTAGGCGATCCTGATTTCGAGAAAAACCCTGTAGCACAACTTATCAGCCCTGCCTATGCTAAAAAACGCCGTCAAGAAATTAGTATGGATAGGGCTAAACCCTCTAGTGAAGTCAAGCCTGTTGACAAAGGCACATTACTGCAATTTAGTCAAGTGAATCAACGAGATATGAGGCGTAGACTGGGAGAAGCCGGGACGCGGTTCCAGCATACCCATGTCTTGCGTCCAGTGTATGAATCAAGAGAAACAACACATCTAAATGTTGTCGATGAACAACGTAATGCTGTCAGCTTAACTTTCACAGTGAATCAAGGCTTTGGTTCTGGGGTAGTGACACCAGGAACTGGTATTTTAATGAATGATGAGATGGATGATTTTGCTGCAGCGCCTGGAGTGCCGAATGGGTTCGGACTTGTGGGTAACGAGGCAAATGCGATCGCACCGCGTAAAACGCCTCTATCCAGCATGACGCCCACAATTATCACGGAAAACGGACGCCTCCGGATGGTAGTTGGTACACCTGGTGGTAGCACTATCATCACTCAAGTGCTGCAAGTTATTCTGAATGTACTTGAATACAACATGGATGCGGGAGAAGCTGTTTCGGTTCCGCGCATACATCATCAATGGTTACCAGATGAATTAAGAGTGGAACCACTAGGTTTAGATGCTCTCACCCTGACTGAATTGCAACGCCGAGGACACAAAATTAAACAAACTGAACCTTGGGGTAATGCGAACGCAATTGTCGTTACACCAGATCTCACCTTAGAAGGAGCAGCAGATCCGCGCGGTGAAGGCGCTGCTAGAAGTGAAGAGTTAGGAGACAAGAAGAACTAAAGGGAATAGTTTATCTTTTGTATAGATATGCCACAAGCTTCTTTACGACTCCGAACTACTAACTTCCAACTCTAACGTCGGGATCGCTGCGTTTGCATTGGCGCTCTTAATCAAAACCCAGCCTGCTTTCAATAACTTTTGGTAAGTTGCCCAACCTTTGGAACCGCCAGGTATCTGGTAATCTGGGACTGCAAATTGCGGAAAAGCTGTGTAAGGACGCCAAGGTTGGTTGGGTGCCGTCTGCAAATGCAAAATTTTTTCCCCACTTTCACCAGTTTTTGATATCCAGCACATTTGTCGATACATTGCAAACTCCTTTCTGTTTTCGTTTGAATGCATATTGACGGTATTTTGTCAAGTCATTCTTTACATTTAGGGAATAAGACAATCAGAACTCACAACTGTTCCTATAACAGACAGACATTAGGACAAGATGCCTATGTGTTGATGTATTGTGTAAACATTCAACTCTGCGGCTGATAGCTGAATGCCTACTGTAATCTTATCTGTAGTTTACAAAGGTGTATGTGTCTATAACTACTTTTTTATGCGAAAGAAGGATGCGATCGCTGGGAGACAATATTCCTAATTTCTGCAACTAACTGAGTGTAGGTAGAATCAGACAAAACTAATTCTGCTCCTTGCAAGTTAATTTCATTTGCTAAATTAATCCATGATTTGCATCCACTGTATTCAGTACGATAGGGAATTTCCTGCACAAATGGTAGTTTATAAGTTCGCAGCAGTAAAATATAGAGTGGATGACGCGGTTTCCATTTTAGGCGATCGCTAATAAAATATTCGTTCCAAATATGGAAGGGTAGCAAAGCGTTGACAATTGACTCCTCAGTGACTGGGAAGATATCAGTAATTTCCGCCCAACTACCGATACGAACTGTTTCCGGATGCCAACCTGATGTTACCGGATACACAAGGTGAGCATATTCGGGTTTAAGTAGAAAAGACTGTTGATGCTCATAAGTTGGGTAGAGCAAAATCTGCTCTTGTGCAACTTGGAAACGTCCACTCCGTTCATGAATACCTCCTTTGCGAAGGAGCATAATTGTTTTACCCGATTCAAGGGCGTTGACGGCAACTGCCCATTCTTTAAGTGCATGAAAAGTATGAGTCAATTCTATTCTGTGTTAGTTGAAAATCTTTTTGGCACTATTGCCCTCACACACTGATTTAATCAGTATTTAACCATCAAACTATCAGCCGTCAGCAATGCTGATTAGTTTTATAGAGTATTATTTCCTAAAAATCTCGTTAAATCGAGTATTGGGCATTTGCTTCCCCGCAGTCTACGGGTAGGTTCTAACTTCTTGACTGACTTTGTAATAGTATCATACTCGCACTTAAAAGGGCAATGTGGAGAACTCAGTCACCCATATCCTCATGGGCTTGAGCATCGGGCGTTGCCAGATTTTCGATTTGTTCAATATTGGAAGCTGGGCGTATCAAACCAAAAGACTCCGGGCATCTGGGCTTCCACGATCTAAAATTGATTTTGTCATACCTTTAACTGTTCTCTATCTAGTGACAGGTAAAAAAGTATGGAATACCTTGTTAACGTAAGAGTTGCATAATATTAAGAAGTTATAAATATGGAAAAGCGCCGCTTAGGTAAATCGGACGTGCAAATCACACCAATCCTGATGGGAACGTGGCAAGCCGGAAAAAAAATGTGGGTAGGTATTGAGGATGCAGACTCGATTAAAGCGATCCGCGCAGCATTTGAAGCTGGAATCACCACAGTTGACACAGCAGAAGTTTACGGTGATGGACACTCAGAGCAGATTGTTGCAGAAGCTTTGTCTGATGTGCGAGACTCTGTAGAGTATGCGACAAAGGTTTTTGCCAATCATTTAAAGTACGAGCAAGTAATTGAGGCGTGCGATCGCTCGTTAAAAAACTTGAAAACAGATCGCATTGAACTTTACCAAATTCATTGGCCTTCTGGTGCGTTCAATAGTGAAACTGTGCCGATTGAAGAAACAATGAGCGCTTTAAACCACTTGAAAGAGCAGGGAAAAATTCGAGCGATAGGTGTCTCCAATTTTTCTGGTGTCCAACTTGAAGAAGCAGCTAAGTACGGGCGTATTGATAGTCTACAACCTCCTTATTCATTATTCTGGAGACAGGTAGAAAAAGACGCTGGACCATATTGTATCGAAAACAATATCTCTATCCTTGCCTATTCACCTTTAGCACAAGGATTGTTGACAGGTAAATTTGCTCCCGATCATAAATTCGATCCCCAAGATAACCGTGCTAAAAACAAACTCTTTCAGGGAGAAAATTACGAACGCGCCCAACAAGCCTTATCCAAACTGCAACCGATTGCTGATCGCCATCAGTGTAGCCTTGCTCAATTAGCGCTAGCGTGGTTGATTGCCCAACCCCAATCTCAGGCGATCGCTGGTGCGCGTCACGCCGAACAAGCGACAGCAAACGCACAAGCAGGATCGGTTCAACTCTCGGCTGCCGAAGTTCAAGAAATTGATGCGATCGGGCGGATTGTAACCGATCATCTAGACGATAATGCTGTCATGTGGAATTTTTGAGTTAGCAATTAGCAGTTAGCAACAAAAAGGTTGTGCGAACAAGTCAACACATGACTGATAGCTAATCGCTAATTTCTTGCCTACTTATTGAGAAGTTAAACAACTTGTAAACTTCGGTAAAGAAAGGGTAGCGACAACTCATTTCTTTGATAACTTAATAAGTAGGACACCAAACAAAAACTTTAACCCAAAAAGGGCAGATGACTTAGTGTCCTCCTGTCACGAGCCCAAGTAAATATCAGCATAGTGATTTGAGTGGCACAGCGCCAGAGTCAGAAAGCGAAGCCAGATTCTAAAGCGGGAAAACGCGAAGATGCTGAATTTACTCGTCATCATGTCAACCCTAGTTGTTTAATTTACC
>JAQYWP010000927.1 GCA_029379285.1 Rhizonema sp. PD38 | reverse complement strand
CTATGTAGTTGGCTCAAAATCTAGAGTAAGCGATGAAGTTAATTTTTATATGAAAAAATCTTTACGGTTTAATAAATTTCGTTAAGTTAAATGAGTTTTTGTCTCAATCTTATTTAAGTTAAACCACAGAGACTGCTAGTCTAAAACTTAGACGTAATCATTCAGCACTTTGGCTTATCAGGATTTAGCAAAGAAAAGAACATCTGTCAAACATCTACTCTAAGCTGAATGCTGATAACTTAAGCAAGCTTTGTGCTTGGAATTACGGGCTAAATGCTTCCGATCAAACTGCCGTTTTTTTTATCAGAGGACTATTGCATGGCAACTTATAAAGTTAGATTAATAAATGAAGATGAAGGGTTAGACAAAACCATTGACGTCGATGACGATGTGTATATTCTTGATGCCGCAGAAGAAGAAGGAATAGATCTACCCTATTCATGTCGTGCTGGATCTTGTTCAACATGCAATGGAAAGCTTGTTGAGGGTAAAGTTGACCAGTCGGATCAAAATTTCTTAGATGACGATCAGATTGCGGCAGGAAATGTACTCACTTGCTATGCCTATCCAGCATCTGACTGCACCATTCGCACCCATCAGGAGGATGCACTCGTGTAGTTATCACCTTAGATGCTAGTACTGCTACTTTTGTATTAAAAATTAAAAAAGCTTGAGTAGCAAGTAATAAGCAATTCCAAATGGTAACTTTCTTTCCGCGTCCCGTGTAATATCTATATATACGCGTGCAGGTTACATGGGTAACGGGAAGAAAGAATCATCAGCAAGTACCCAATTATCAATCACCTTTTCCCTAATCAGTAATTACCAATTAATGAGTGACGAATAGAGATGTCATGGGCTGAACCGCTAAGACTTCCACAAGTAGAGAGATCGCCAAGAGCCAATGCACCTATAATGAGCGATCGCGCATGTTAACATGCTCATGGTAGATTTGTACTGCGGGGGTGAGGTGCTTGAAGTAGATAGGCGATCGCTCTGGTGGTTATCGTCTTAGTTGTGTTGCCAAAAATTTTATGTTCTCAACAACTGAAACTTGATAGAAGGCATCCAATTGTCAATAAATTCAGGTTATTGCAACTGAAGATTTTTTGGTAACATAGCCCAAAATCTAAACATTGGTAGTGTTCAAGATGTCATGATACAGAAAAAGAGCTTGGGAAAAATCCGGATGGCAAAGCTATCTAGATGGCTAGTATTAGCGCTCATCTTTGTTGTACTCATTAGTAGTGTATATGTATTTGTTAATCAATCTATGAGGCAACAGGATGTTCAATCGTTAATTGAGAAAGCCAGAGAGGCTTGGATTGCTCAAGACGCCGATGCACTCACACAAATGTTTACGCCTGACGGTGAACTCATAGTACCTGGTAAAACTTGGCTTGGACAAAAGAGAATTCGAGAAGAAGTAACACATTTTGCTCAGCAGTATAAAGACGTGAAAATAGACATTCAGCGGATTATTATTGATCATAATCAGGCTACGGTACAGTGGCACTACAATGATACTGAAAAAAACACAGGTCGTCGTAATCAAGCCGATGACGTCATCATCGTTGATTTTAAGGATAGTCGGATTAGCCGTTGGCGCGAGTATTTTGACACAAAAACGCCGACTAGCAGGTAAATTGTCGTCATCGTTAGTGAGTGTAATTAGGCCATAGTGCCGATTTCCTCTGCTACACGCTTGAGACGACGCAGTTGAGCTTGCATATCATCTTTTGTCCAAGCTTGAGCAAAGGTTTGAAAACCCCAACTGACTAACGGGTTGGGAATCTCGAATTCAAAACGGTTCAGCAGGCATGTTCCTTTATCTGCTGGTTGGCATTCCCAGCGATCGCGTCCTCTAAAAAAACCTTCAAACTGCCATACAACCAAACCTGGTTGTCTTTCCACAACTTTGTTATCTAATGTAGGTTTGATGACAGGTATTTGTACGACAAACCGACTTTGACTACCGACATCAGTACTCCAGTCGCCTACAGGTTCACAACGCAACACCGGATTGAGCCAGCGATGCATTAATACACGATCTGTAATACAACGCTCCACCACTGTAGCTGTGGCATTAATTTGAATTGATTGTTCAAAAGTTTGGAACATTGCACATCTTTTATACTACTGCTGCACTTAGATTGACACTCTCCGGGCTAAAGCCACGGAGATTCTTAAGACATTACTGTCCTAATATACAACAACTTTTAGCTGTAGAAAAAGACAAGACAATGACTCAAATCGTTGAAGAGTTAATTGATACACTTCCCGAACCCAAAGCACTCAGCGTCACTCAGCCCTAAAGGGCTTCCGGCAGCTTTCATGAGCCTACTGTAGGAGGGTTTCCCGACAGAGGTATCTGGCGTCCCCCTGCCTAAAGTACAGATGTGTTTTTCCGCCACGCTCCAAAACACATCTTCAGGGGTTTTCAGCTAGCCTTCCTTATAAAAAAATTCCGCTCAATCTCAACCTTTTGTGCTACTTTTACTGGTAAATTTATAGGCAAAACACATGTGAACTTGCCGAAGTTGAGAATTGTTGACAGCAATCTACTTCACAAGCACTAAAAGTGTTTTTTTGCAAGAATAGAAAACCCTAATTGCAGAAAACCATGAACACAACTTGGCAAGGAATAACCCAGGTGATGGAAGTTGGTTGGTTTAACGGAGGACAGCGATTATTAGCACAATCGCCAACGTTACCAACAGCTCAACCTGGTGGTATCGTCGATTACGCGCAAGGAAGCTTGCAACAGGTGATTAATTTTCTGCCCACATTGGTAGCAGCCGTAGCGATTTTGGTAATTGGCTGGGTTATTGCGGCGATCGCAGCTGCACTGACTCGTTCCCTGCTCAATCGGACAAATATCGACAACCGGATTGCTTCTGGAATTACGGGTAGAGAACTTCCCCAAGTGGAGAAAATTATCTCCGGCTTGGTCTTCTGGACTATATTGCTGATCACAATAGTTGCCGTTTTAGATACCCTAAATCTCAGAGTCGCTTCTCAACCGCTCAATAGTTTTCTCAATCAAATTGGTGATTTCTTACCCAAGCTTGTGGGTGCGGCAATCCTGTTTGGGGCAGCTTGGTTAGTAGCTACAGTAGTCAAGCTAATAACTGTACGTGGATTGAACGCATTACGAATAGACGAGCGCGTAAATCCACCAGAAGACACAACCTCCCTCAGCAGTAGTCGTGTGTCACTCAGCGACACAATTGGCAATGCCCTATATTGGTTTATCTTTTTACTGTTTCTTGCCCCGATACTAGATGCACTAGGGCTCAGGCAGGCACTACAACCAGTACAAACTCTGATTACACAGATTCTGTCAATTCTGCCGAATATTCTCGGTGCAATACTCATTGCGGCAATTGGCTGGTTTGTGGCGAATATCGTGCGGCGGATTGTCACTAACTTGTTAATGACAACTGGTATTGACAATTTGGGGGGTCGGTTTGGGTTCAGCCGCAGCAGTTCAACAGGGACGCAATCTCTATCAGCGATTATCGGCACACTTGTCTATGTCTTGATTTTGATCCCCGTCGCGATCGCCGCGTTGAACACTCTCCAAATCCAGGCAATTTCTGTGCCAGCAATTTCCATGCTGCAACAGATTCTCAATACACTGCCTGCAATCTTTACCGCAGCAGCTATTTTGATTATTGCCTATTTCTTTGGACGATTCGTTGCAGAACTCGTTACCAATATCCTCACAAGTATAGGTTTTAACAACATTTTCTCGATCTTAGGTCTGCCATCACCGACGAGAAGAGTTGTCGTTCCAGAACCAACAACACCACCAAGTCGAATCTCAACCCGTACCCCCTCAGAAGTTGTCGGCATTATTGTCTTAGTCGGCATTATGCTGTTTGCAACTGTCGCGGCAGTCAATATCTTGAATAT
>JAQYWP010000926.1 GCA_029379285.1 Rhizonema sp. PD38 | reverse complement strand
TATAAGCACTAACTAGCAACTTACGTCAAGTACTGTATTTCATAAATTAGTGTCATAAAATAAGCCTTGTAGCTGCACTTTAGCGATAAAGTGCAGTTATTAACATAACGGTATGAATTTATGCAATTTTGTACTAAGAAGAAGGCAAGCACGGGTAAAAACATCTGGAAAACTGTTGTGATGGGGGTGTGGATTGTTCTTTTCTTAATGGTCATGGATATTGCAGTCAACGTTTTGTTTCCTTATCCGTCAGATCCCCACATGACTCCCAAACAACTAAGCCTCTACTTTAACTACGGTAGATCGCTTGAAGGCAAACTTTCACAGATGGTTGGACCAACAGATGAGTCGAGTTCAGCGATCGCAGTCGCAGGTTGGTTAGATCCAGAGTTATGGAAAAAGTTAAATTTAGCGACTCGTCCTGCTAACAAAGGAGATTTATTGGTTGCCATCTATGGAATGTCATTCTCGAATCACGTTGGTGAGGCGATGAAGGAAATCAATCCCAATATCACCTTGAGAATGATCGCCGGCCCTGCGGCACCACCCAACTACTCATTGGCTGCATACAAGCTTGACATGGGAAGACATCAAGCAGATGTGGTAATGATTGGAATTCTGGCTTCTAGTGTGAAAGGACTGATCACCTTGAATGGTATGACATGGCAGTTTGAGGGACCTGCTCCTTACACCTATCCAAAATACTTTCTAGAAGACGGCAAGCTGAAGGAGATTGTACCGACGGTGACATCGCTGGCTCAACTCCGCGATACTTTTCACTCATCACAACAACAGGATGTTTTCCTAGCTCAGCTACGAGAAAACGATCAATTCTTTGATTCGTTTCTGTTTAACCAGAATTTTCTGGATAATTCTACACTTATTCGCTTGATTCGTCGAGCTTGGGCACAACGTCATCAAAAAGAGGTGGAGAAGCAAATTCATACTTCAAAAGGATTTACAGAATATCCAACCCAGATTTTAAGAGCGATGGTGACTGACTTTGCACTCACGGCTGTCAAGGAGCACAAACTACCGATTGTACTTCTATTTAATGATCGCGGATATGATGACCATTTGTTTCGAGCCTTGGAACCAACGCTTAAGAGCGCTGCCATTCCGTATGTCAGCACTCATGACATTGCTCCAGCATCTAACTTGGCAAACTTCATTCCTGATGGGCATTTTGTCAAGAGTGTTGATCAGCAAATAGCTAAAGCAGTGTCCAAGTTAATTGGCGATCACTCTTAGGATTTGCGCTTTGATTGAATTCGTCAACGATGCTGCTATGGTGAGGGCTTTTATATTCCCCGTTCACGCATGGGATTCAGAAACCTCCTCAACGCAAGCCACTCAATCCACGAATTGAGTAGGAAAAGCGGGAAGTAGGAGAGGAATTGCCCCCGCTCCTCCCGCTCACCCTATTTGCTTAGTGACTGGAGGTTTTGGGTTGACGGAGAGAACAACGGTTAAGAACAGAACCCAATATATATTAGATATACGTAGGAGGTAACTCTCTGTGACGTTATTCATTGCTAAGAACATCAGGAATGCTAGAGGCCAAAGGTTTTCTGAATTTTTAGTTGCGTAAGCTCGTTTCAGCGCTAGAAAAAAGGCTCTGAAATAAATAATTAAAAAAAGTAATAACCCGATATAACCTACATCCAGTGCGATATCAAAAAAACCATTATGAGAGTGAGGTGCGACGAAACCGGGGGAAACTGCTCGACCTGCTTCTTGTCCATAGGGCGCTTGTGGTGACCAAAATGCACCACGACCATAACCCAACAAAGGTCTTTGCCCAAGCCTCATCAGAACAGTAGCCCACAATATCGTTCGTCCGGTTAAAGTAGGGTCTTTTCCTAAGCCTGTTAATAGAGCTACCCAGTTACCGACGACTAATGTAGCCACACAAGCCAAAATAAGAATTGCCAGGTCTAAAATGACCACAGTTACCCTTCCCTGCCACCGAAAATTACGATAAAAACCTAAAATTAAGACAAGAAGGAAATAGATGACTAGAGAAGTTTTTGAAGTAGAAAGCAACATCATGATCAGCAGTAAAATAATACCTGCCCACCTGTAGAGTTTCTGTTGTTTGGTTTTGACGGGTAGTAAAAAAAGTGCTAATGAGCCGATAATCATCATGCTACCAAAAGTATTCTTATAGTCATATACTCCTCTCCAAGCTCCTGGATGATCCTCCTGATGTATGGCAATAATTGGTACTGTGAGAGCAAGAAAGATACTTGCAAAAGCTCCTATAACAAATGTCCAAACGATGAGTTTGATTTGCTCTTTTAAGCTAAATCGAGTCGCGAAATATAAGCTGAACGAAGTCATTTGCCAGACTTCACGATTATTTTTGAAAACGTCTAAGGGAAAATCAGACCAAAGAAATGACAGTAAGATTATTAATGTCAGTACCCAAAGTAATTTTTCTCTGCTAGCAGTGCGCATAGCATCTTTTCTATGGGCAAAAATTAAAAATAGTGATCCCAGCCAAACAACGTATCTGAGTGCTGTGGTGAAAAAGCCAGGAAGTAATGGAGCGTCAATTATCCCCGTCCCTAAGTCAAAGGCTCTGGTGAAAAACGTTAAGCCTATAACTGCAAACCATTTTTCAGCCGTTTCTGCAGTTTTGTTTTGCATAAGTTGATATTTATAATTCGTTTGTTCCAAACTTAAGCAACATAAAAATAAATAATGCTGTTAGCAAATGAACTACCCCCCCACGTAAGCGGACGGAGTAGTTCATCATTGTAACCAAATTTCTCCTAATAAGTAAACTTAGAATTGTATATTCCTGAAGCAAGTCGATGCTCGGATAGCCAATGCTGATTTTCCGGTGAGTCATGAAGCCAACGACTGACTAATTCTGCCCACTTTACAGGAATTTGCAATCGCTTCCAAGCATCCGCAGAAGCTTCGGAAAGACTGTAATAAAGTTTTGGATCGAAGAGCAGTTTCTCAATACACATTGCCAAAGCTGTTGAGTTACCAGCAGGAAAAGTCATTGCATTCACACCATCTTGTAAGTTTCCTTTAAACATTGGGTGATCTGAGGCAACAATTGGAGTTCTTGAACAAAAAGCCTCATAAATTGTCAAAGGAAATCCTTCTGGGTATTCATGCCTGCTAGGAACTAGGACAATATCTGCCTCCCGCATTAAATCTATTATTTGATGATGTGGCACTAATCCCAAGAATTTCACACAATCTTCAATATTTAATTGTTTAGCTTGCTGAGTAAAATAATCAATTTCACCCTTACCTGCCACCTGTAGATTGATTGGTAAGTTTTTGAGCTTGGCGACTGCTCTGATAATATCGCCAACTCCTTTATTTTCTTGAATTGCACCAACATAGATTAAATTTATCGAATTTTTATTCTCCGGTAAATTTTTAGGTGTATAAAAATCAGGTGTGACAAAATGAGGCCAGTCCCAAGGGATAATTTTATTAGGGTTAACTCCTATTTTTTGAAGTGATAAACTGGCATTAATACCATGATTCCCAATAACTTCAATGTGCTTGTTGTTAAGCAAGCGAGCCAAGAAGTAATTTCGTACTTGCCGACGTAAACCTTTGTTAGAGAATGAATCTGCTAATAATCCTAATGTTTTGATTTTGTTTTGAATCGCCCAGTTGAAAAGTGCTGGGATTGGCGCATGAATAACTAAATGTGTAGGATTTTGCTCGGCAATTAATTTTAAAAGTTCTCTTTTTTGTTTGTAGGGATCGAGTCCCGCACCAACAGCTCGCAATCCGTCTTGAAGAACTACGCTATAAGACTCTTTAGTTCGACAACAAAATAACGTAGTCTCTTCAATTTGCTTGCTAATGTCAGCTACAGCATTGATGACATATTTCTGAGCATGATAAGTTTCAACTCCATTTTCAGCAAGACGCTGAAAAACTTCACGGTAG
>JAQYWP010000118.1 GCA_029379285.1 Rhizonema sp. PD38 | reverse complement strand
AGTATATCTTGACTAATGTAGCTTAATAAATAAAAAATTATATCAATAGATAACTGAGTTTTGTAAATAATATCCATGGCTTCACTTTATAGAAAAGATTACATAATTGGTGTAAATTAACTGTTTCCCAATTGCTTGGTTATTACAGGTGCCAATATTGAATTATATACATCACTCACTTATGTGAATACCCGTACATTTGTTTATGAGAAATTTTTACTTTTGAAAAATAGGAGTATAAGACAAAAAAGATTACTTCTGTACAGAATTAAGTGCAATCTACCAATTAAGTGTGAGGCGAAAAATGACAAACTTATGGAAATCTCTGCTGGCTAGTTCAGTAGTTTTCAGTACAATGCTAGTTATGAGTTTTACAGTAGTTGCAGGGGAAACACCAGCACGTTCGCAAATAAATGAATCTCCGGTGCTAGCAAATCCAGAAGAAGCTGAGAATGTCGTACAAGACAATGGAATGGCGCAAGTGAACTCGGTATCTCAGCTATCGGATGTGCAACCTACAGACTGGGCATTTCAAGCACTGCAATCACTGGTAGAACGCTACGGCTGTATTGCTGGCTACCCAAATGGTACTTACCGGGGGAATCGTGCGATGACACGATATGAGTTTGCCGCAGGTTTGAATGCTTGTCTCAACCGGGTTAATGAATTAATTGCCACCGCCACAAGTGATTTGGTAGCTAAACAAGATTTAGCCACACTACAAAAATTGCAAGAACAATACTCAGTCGAACTGGCTTCACTGCGTGGTCGTGTAGATGCAGTAGAAACTAAGACGGCCCAATTGGAAGCAAATCAGTTCTCCACTACCACTAAACTCGTGGGTGAAGCGATTTTTGCCCTATCTGATACATTAGGAGGTAACACGGTTCGCAAAAATAACAATACTGTCTTCCAAGATCGGGTACGTTTAGACTTGCAAACTAGTTTCACGGGTCAAGACGTACTGCATACCCGTCTCGCCACAGGTAATCCTAGACAATTTGACTTAGGGGATCGTCCATTTAATGGCAGAAATACCTCTGAAGGTTCTCAAACCTTTGATATTACTGGCAATGGAGAAACAAATAACAATAATAATGTCTCCGTAGATTGGCTAGCGTATTACTTCCCTATAGGACCTGCCCGAGTATACATTGCAGGTTATGGAGGAGTTCATAGCGATTACGTTCCATTAACCCTTACTTTGAGGACACTGACGGTGGTAACGGTGCTTTGTCTACTTTTGCTTCTGAAAGTCCGATCTATCGGATCGGTGGTGGCTCTGGTGCAGGAATTAACATCAACTTTGGTAAAGGTGGTGGTATCCTTCAACAAAGTTCGTTAACTTTAGGTTACTTGGCGTCCTCACCGAATAGTCCGGGACTAGGATCGGGTCTATTCAATGGCAATTATGCAGCTTTAGGACAGTTGAATGTTAATCTTGGCTTAAGTTCAATGGTAAGGGCATCGCTCCCTCAGCCTCTTGCCAAGGATACTGCTGTTGGTAAGATAGCATCCTGATGTCATTGTTAATGACAAAAGCACTGGGAATCAGCCCTTGCAATTTCAAGTAGCGTACAGCATCAACCAGCTCCTCCAGACGGGTATCCTCATCAATCGCATACCAAAAGAGTTGGAAATACCTGGGAATTGGAGTTAACCACAAAGTCATTTGAGTGACAACTCCCAAGTTAGACTGAGTAAACAGACCATCTACATATGGTCCCACACCCCAACGGTTCACCCGTACAGCGCGAGCTTCAGCAAAACGCCCAAATCCAGTGTGAATGCATTCTCCCGTTGGCAAGACAACTTCTAGACTGCAGACATAGTTGAAGCGATCTCCATAAAGTCCCTCACCTAGTCCCCTTTCCAAAATATTGCCAATTAAGCTGGAATCAGGTGTACTACCAGTGACGCTCATCCACAGATTCGATTTTTGGGACTGAAGGTATTCAAATAGCTGACGTTGAGTTACTCCAGGCTCTACAGTAACATATGCTAGCTTTTCATCGTAATCAACAATGCGGTTCAGACGAGCCAGTGACATGATAACGCAACTATCTTGCACGGGAACGCTCGATCCGTAACCCCAATTTTTGCCAGTGCTAATGGGATAAATAGGGATTTGATATTGATTGGCAATTTTCAGACATTGTTGTACCTCAGTGCGATCGCCTGGTTGAATAATAGCTAGAGAACGCTGTGTTGTCAAAAAAGTTGCTGTCTGTGTTGTTTTTAAAGAAGCTTCATCAGTAATAACGTGTTTCAAACCGAGGATATTTTGCCACGCACAGAGCGCCTGTTTTAGGTTACCTTCCATAACGCTGATATTTTAGCTAAATTCTCACTGCAAAAAACGAAACTCTTAGATCCCCGAGCTCTTTTATAAGTCGGGAATCTCGGTTTTCAGAATGATTTAGGACTGCTATCTTGCTTTGAGTCATTATTTACAAGTTGAAAGCGCCAGTTGACTATATCTCAATACAGTTCAGTTAAGGAAATTAATCTGTTGAGGCTTGCAGAGGGGCAGAGGGGCTCTGGAGCAGAGGCGAATGAAATAATGGACGTTAACTCTTCATCTCCCCTACTCCTCTGCTCCTCATCTCCCCTGCTGTCTCAACGAATAAATGTCTTAACTGAACCGTATTGGACTATATCTTCTAACTCTTCGCTACTCCAGTGTTGGTAATATCCATTTTTAGATAAGTATTCAGTGGCTTCGATCAGTTTATTAAGCCTTTGGACAAACACCAAAACGTATTTGCCATTGCTCGCCGAAATACGAGGTAAATGTGAAACGGCATCTGGATGATCTCTTAGAGCAACCAAATTCTGTTGAGCTAATGTTGTTTGATTTACCTGCGTGATTAAATCAGTTGTATAGCTGTCACTAATCTTTCTGGGATCGGCAACTAGAATCACCACTTCAAAATCATCAGTCCAAGTTTTTGATATTTCAATCAAAACGTTAAACAAATCTGGTCCCTGAAACCATCGAATTTCGACGCGGTTTTCCAGCATGACTTTTCTGCTATAAGGGCAAGGCGGAAAACCAGCAAAGTCAGGACTAGGGACACTCAAATAATTATTCACCCAATCCCGTATATACTGTTTCACTTGATTCATATCGGTCATACTATATTTGCTCTTGTATCATAAAAAATGATTTGAAGAAAATTCTATTAAATAAAATAATCTTCCAGAGAACCTTCTCTAACTGTGTCTAGAGTAAAGCAATGAAAACCCCCACCAAAAATTCTCCGATGTCTGTGTCGTACTGGAATTGGTGTAAAACCATGTTTTTCCAATGTTTTGATGAGTTCTGGAAATAGCGAGTTAACAATCACCTTATCCTCATCGATAGATAATACATTCAAATCTATATATTTAGTTGTCAAAATCATATCATTGGATTCGTATTGAGGAAAAATATTATCCGTTGGTTCTGGAGGATAAATAATATCCCACTTTTGTAAAGGTGCTGGTAAATACTCAAGAAATTTGGGATTTCGTAATAGTAATTTTCCTGGCTTAAGAGGTATGATAATACTATCAATATGGTTGTCTGCAAACTGATAGAGCATGTGGAATCTAAATTTATTCTCAAAATGTCGTTCTAACCACTTAAAACTCAACAGATGATTCTTTGTAGCAACATTAACCAAAATATCTTTCCCAAAACGGGTACACTGAGCCGCATCAAACATCATTTCATAGCCAATATCAAATTCTGACTCTTTCTGAGTGTAAACTTCCTCAATAGCAGGTGTATTCTGACCTGAAACATAAGAAGTATCGAAGGAATAATCAGTCATAATGGGTCTGGGCATTGTCGTCCATCGCGCTCCTTGGTAGAAATAATTATAAAAAATAGGCTTTAATAAATCATTCTCAAAGTACCTTGCCCTCACTTGTGGTGGTGTTTCTAGTATTTCGTTGCCGAATATTATCGCTTGAGCTCGGATATTTAAAGCTGGAATAGAAGTTGATTCCCAATAAGGGGTCTTAAATTCTAAAGCTTGATTTAAGGATATGGGTCTGTGAACTTTTACTCCTAATTGTTCTAAAGTTTTAACCAGATCATCAACATCCTCAGCTAATTCTTCGAGATATTGTTTGTTGACTTTTTTAATACAAGAATCTTTTTCAATAGTTATTGTTTTTTCCTGGTCACTTTTTCCATATGAAGGATAGCAAAATGAAGAGTAAGCGACATCATGGAAAAATAATTTAAAAGATAGTTCTAGGTCTTGTGCTTCGTAACTGATTGGTGAGCCAACAATCACTTCTTTCAATAAAGACCATTCGTCAAAGCTATTTACTATCATTGAAACTCCTTAAATAAACGAGAAAATTTCACAGAGCAACGCAAGGGACTGCTATAGCTCAGCCACAACGTGAGCCAGGGTACTCATTAAGAACTCTAGTTCTTCTTCATTCATGGTGAGTGGTGGAGTGAGTTTAATGGTGCAATCCTCGAACCCACCACAGTAAAAAATTAAACCCTTTGCCATTGCTTTTTTCGTAAAAGCCTTTGCTAATTCAGGGGAGGGTAGACCTTGAGAATCTACGCAATCAAATCCAATCATTAGTCCTTCGCCACGTGGAGCCGATATTAGACAGCGATTTGTTGCTAATTCTTTCAAGAATTCGACAATTAGACTTCCAGTTCTCCTAGCTTGTTGCCAGGGCGTAGTTTCTACCATGATATCCAGCACTACGCTACCTACTGCACAAGCTAGAGGTTGCCCTGAGAATGTCGAGGTTTGTATGCCTGATGGTAAAGCATTAATTAAAGTAGGATTGCCAAGGGTTGCCGAAATAGGCAATCCATTTCCAAGTGCTTTACCAATAACCAGTAGATCTGGTGTTATTCCATCCTGGGAACCATAAAATGGAGTACCGCATCGACCAAAACCAGTATAGATCTCGTCAAAGATTGTCAAACATCCAGCAGATTTAGCGATCGCAATGACACCTTCCAAAAACTCTCTGCTTGCTGGTAAAACACCTTCAGTGACCTGAATAGGTTCAATCAGTATAGCAGCAGGTGGATGTCCCATATCCAATGCTTGCTCTATAGTTTTCTGTAGAGCTTGTAGACAAAAATTTGTCGAGTAATTTTGATTGTGCGACGAGTGCAGAATGGGATAAGGAGAGTGCAAGATTCCATGTTGGGGCAAGACAGAATATGCTTTCAGTTGCTCTCGCCAAGTAGCCATCAGTGCCCCCGTAGTCTTACCATGATAAGACCTTTCAAAAGCAATCACCAACTTTCTCTCAGTATAAGCACGAGCTACTTTCAGGGCAGCTTCAATCGCTTCTGCACCAGTTACTGTGAACAACACTGCACATTGTTTATAGGGTGAGAAAGCTCCTAATTTAGTAACTAATTCTGCTCGAATGTCAGATTGTAATTTGCAACCTGTGTGAATGAGTTTTTGAAGTTGAGCCATTGCGGCATCAACGACTCGTGGATGCTGGTGTCCTAAGTTAATAGCTCCACTTCCACCAGTACCATCAAAAAAGCGTTTTCCAGAGGTATCAAATAACCAACAACCACTTGCACGGCTAAAAACAAGAGTCTCAGAAAGCATGTGTGAGGTGCCAGTAGAATCAGCCTCAATCGCTACATTTTCTAATTCCAAAAAGTTTTGCATAAACTCTTACAGTTGGATAGCACTAAAATTTAGGCGTTGCATAGAGTGCGGTTTAATTTTCTCTTTCAACTAAAAAAAATAATTGTTGGTGTTCTTGGTGAATCAGCGCGCATGAGGCGTTTTCTCGCCGTAGGCGACTGTGTTAGCGCAGCGTTAGCGAGTCCTCGAGCGTCACCCGAAGGGCACGGGCAGTCGCCTCAACGGGAGCCAGTGCTGTTCCCGTTAGCGTTAGCGAAAAACGTAGCGAGTCCTCTCACTCGGGGAGACGCAATCATGCGTAGCTTGCTTCCCCGAAGGGGTACGAGCGTCAGCGTCTCCGTAAGCAGAAAACGGGTTTTCCGTCGCAGGATAAGAGCGTTGGGGAACCCCCTCACAGCGCTGCCCAAGTCTATTGCGGTTCAATTTTCATCTCTACTTTATGCAACGCCAAAATTTCAACTATTGATCATCTTTCTGATACAGACTGACTAGAGGTGATGAGTGACTGGATGACTTCGACAAAACTTTGGGCTAACCGCTTAACTATGGATTGTTGATAAACATCAATGCTGAAAGTCCAATCAAAATTTAGCCTCCCACCGATAATACATCCAGTCACTTCCAGTGAGTGGCTTGGTCTTCCGCGTACAATTTTGATGGACTCCTAAGCTAGCCCAAACAGAGAAGAGGCTGGCAGGATCTGATCAAATTGACCAAGATAGTTGAAGCTTACCTCGGCTTGAATAGCCGCCATTTTTTTTGCAATATCCACATATCCATGCAGAAAGCGGAGCAAGCCATAACCAATACCTTGGTTAGGAATGCGCTGTAGCTGATCTTTGACTAGGAGCAACATCTCCTCTAGAGAGTGAGCTGCTCTAATATCTATTAATGCTGGAGTTACAGTGGTAAACCAACCTATTGTGCGGGACAAATCGACATTTTCAATGATAGCCTCTCGTCCATGACCCTTAAGATCAACCCTCAAATAGCGATCGCCTGTCCATTGCGAGAAGGACTGCACTAAAGCCGTTAACAGTATATCATTGATTCGAGTACTGTAAGCCTTAGAAACATTCTGGAGTAACGCTTGAGTTTCTTCAATTGTGAATGACGTTGAAATGTCACGAGTCACTGTTAAGGCATTAGCACTTAGAGGAGTCACTATTGGTAGACGCTTGACTTGTATTGAGGCGGCGGCCTGCCAATAATCTAGCTCCGGCTGCATAGCTGCTGACTTTGCAAAATCCTGTAGCTGCTCAGCCCACTGCTTTAAGGAAGTGGTTTTGGGAGGTAATTGAATGACTTCAGACCGACTGAGTTGTTGATAAGCTGTTTGCAAAACTTCTAACAAAATTCGCCACGAAACTCCATCAATTAATGCTTGATGGATGACTATTAAAAGCCGATTTTGCTGGTGATTTCCAAGATTTAAGACGGCAAATTTAAAAACAGGTCCTTCTATGAAATTCAAACTTGCTGTCAAGCCAGCTACTACCTCATCAAGAGAATGTTTTTGCTCTGATAAATCTATCGTTTCAACAGAAGGTGTAACTAAATGCGGCTCAGCAATGATTTGTTGCCATATTGAATCTCTTTGCTCAAATTGAATGCGTAAAGCATCATGATGTACAAGCAGTTGCTGAAGAGCTTTCTCTAAGAGAGCTAAGTTCAGAACTTGACGCACTTCAAGTAAAATTGCTTGACTCCAACGATGAAAATCAACAAAATTCTGTTCTAAAATCCAATACTTAATAGGCGTTAACTGTACTAAGCCCGTTACTGTTTTTTGCTCATCTTGATGAGTCAAATTTGTATCTATAAGTGCTGCTAACTCAGCAATTGTTGGGTATTTGCGTAACTGCCTAATCGTCATTGAAAGTCCTTCTCGTTTAACTTTAGCAATGACTTGAAAGCCAAGGATAGAGTCTCCACCCAGATCCAAGAAATTATCATGAATACCTACCTGTTTAACATTTAGAACTTCAGTCCAGATGCGAACCATTTTCTCCTCAATCGTAGTGCGAGGGGCAACAAATTCTCTTTCCAGTTTAGGTCTGAGAAAATCAGGTTCTGGCAGTGATTTACGATCTATCTTATGATTAGGTGTTAACGGTAGTGCTTCCAGTAGCATAAAGTGAGCAGGCATAAAATAATCTGGTAGCCTTTGTTTAAGAAAACTAAGAAGTTCACTAGTCGTGGGAACTTGCGCTTGGTTTGGAACTACATAAGCTATCAGACGCTTGTCACCAGTTATGTCCTCTCGAACCATAACTATACTTTCCTGCACCTTTGGATGTTGACTCAACGTTCCCTCAATTTCTCCTAGCTCAACGCGAAAACCTCGAATTTTGACTTGGGAATCTTTTCTTCCAGCTATGGCAATGCTACCATCTGACTGTCTGTATCCCAAATCTCCCATTCGGTAAATTCTTTTCTCTCCATCATTGGGATCTGGCTGAAATTTAGTCGCTGTTATCTCAGATTGCTTCCAGTAACCTAGAGCAATATGAGCACTTTTAACTGTAATCTCTCCAACATTACTAGCCTCAACTTCTTTACCTTCGTCATCCAGCAGTAAAACCTCTGTATCATCAACTGCATAACCAGCAGGAAGAACATTGTGAGTAAGTTCTGTTCGCTTATTCACAAAGTATTGCAAACAAGTTGTTGATTCTGTGGAGCCATAGGCATTGACAACAATACTCTCGTCTGAAAAATGCTCTTTGTATAAATCGATATCTTTTCGATTAATTAAATCTCCTCCCAGTATTAGCAACCGTAGCTTTGGAAAATTTTCTGCTTTGGTAAGATTTCGGGCAAATTGACGATACAGCGGTAATGTAGAGTGGTAAATTGTTATCTCATGATCAATCAGCCACTGAGACAAGTTTTCGATACCTTCATTTTTAATATCTATTGGATGAACAGAAGCACCATTTAACAGAGCGCCGAAAGTATCTTGCACTGCTGAATCCCAACCATAAGAGGATAGCAGTGTTAATCTATCATCTACACTAATAAGAAGGCTATTAGTCCAATTTCTCATATGATGCAAAACATTTCGATGGCTTTGGATAACGCCTTTAGGCTTTCCTGTTGAACCAGAGGTGTAAAGAATATAGGCAACTTCATCTGGCAAAACCAATAGACAAATGTCATTGATGGCTTCATTCAATGAGATGACATGATCAACATTAATAATGTGAAGGTTGTTTTGCGCTAAATTCTTGGCAAATTCAAAGTTGGGAGAATCAGTTAAAATAATACTAGCTTCTGAGTCTACAAGCATGTAAGATAGTCTTTCTCTAGGAAATGACAAATCTAGAGGCACATAAGTTTTAGCTAGTTTTAAGACTCCTAACGTAGATGCAATCATCGGTGCGTCATGGTCGAATAGTAATGCAATGCGTTGTTGTTCTTCGCCACAAAGTGTTATAATTTGTCCTGCTATTTGGTTAGCAATTTTATTGAGTTGGTCATAAGTCCACTTGTATTTGTTTGTTTGAACAGCTAGGTTTTGACCATTTTTTTTAACTTGTTGGGCGAAGCGACTTGTTATTGACTGCTCAATTTCTACTTTTGTAAATTCAACAAAGCTGTTGTTCGGATGAACTAAATTGTTACCATCTATTGTTATCATGATTCCTCTTGTTTAATTTTTCTATAGCAGTATTCTTTGAGTTTTAAAATTATTAACCGCCTTAGCGCAGCCATGCCCGAAGGGCTTTAGACGCCAAGATAAGAGAGAAGAGAGAATTTTACAGATGATTTAGGATTGCTATAAGTAAGTAAGGTTGAAACCATTACCAATGAATAATGACAACTGACACTCGTACGGTCCTAACTAGTTAGCTTTATTTGTACCGACTTACTTATGTGTGTAGTAGTCGTACATGATTGATGGAATTTTCTTTAAATGGGATTGTTATAGTGCAAGGTCACACCAATTACACTGTCAGGATTTTTAAAAAGCTCATATGCAGTTGGTGCATCGTCAAATGCTATGCGATGAGTGTGAATAGCGTCGAGGCGTATGGTTTTATTGTGGATTAATTGTACACAAGTTTGAATGTTAGAAGATACTGAGGCTTCACCATCTGGTGGTAGATAGTCTAAACGACCATGTGTATAGTTGTCATCTCGGTATCCTGATCCACATCGGGCTGCATATCGAATGTCTACATTTCCCATGTCAACATTGAAGTTGATATAGGCATCGAAGCGACCCACACAAATTAAGCTTCCTCTTTTTTGACCATCTGGTGCAGCTGTGAGTACTTTGATAGAGTCAGCAATCACAGAGGTTGCTTCTCCTGTATTACAGAGGAAAACTGTATTGACTCCTTTGCCCTCTGTTGCTGCTAAAACTGAGTCTACAAATGACTTTTTATTGTTATTGAATACGAATTGCACACCTGCTGTTTGTGCAGCTTTTAGGCGACTTTCTGAATAGTCTACCATGTATACGCGAGATGTGTAAATCTGGGCGCATTGCGCTACTAGCTGTCCGATTAACCCTGCTCCGATCACCAAAACCTGCTCACTGCCGGATAATTTGGCTCGATGGATGGCATGTAGTGCTGTAGCAGCAAGGTTAGCAAATACTGCGTCATCGAAGGGTAATTCATCGGGAATGAGGGCACAAAGTCGGTGAGGAACGCAAATCCGTTCTGCGTGAATAGCATATCCCCAACCCATAGCAATCACGCGATCGCCAATCGAAAATCCTTTTACATAGTCTCCTATCCTTTCTATGTATCCACTAGCACAGTAGCCTAAAAAATAGCGAGAATTGTTTTTTAGAGCTTCTTTGGCATAGTACAGCTCGGTTCCTGGGCTAATCAAGCTGCAAATGGTCCGAATTTCTATCTGTCCATCTTGCAACTGCGGGAATGGAGATACTCTAAGCTTAATCATACCATCTTCCTCAGCCAGAATTGCCCGCATCTATATTACTCCTGTGATGTCTACTCTTTTGAAAAATGGATATTTAGTCCAATGGTGTGCATTAATTCAGGAAACTCCGGAAAAGAGACTTTGTAACACTCTCCTTCCAAGATCCGTGAGTAACCTGGGAGCGAACTAGCAAGGGTTACAGCAGTCATGGCAATTCGGTGATCGCCAAAACTGGGGATCACTCCAGCCTGCAAAGTTTTCCCACCAGCGATATGTAGAGCATCTCCTACAACTCTAGCTTCTCCTCCAAAAGCACTCAGCATGCTGCTTATTGAGAGCAGGCGATTAGTTTCTTTAAATACCAATTCTTGAGCACCAAAAATAGAAGACTGACCGGGAATTTGCGTAGCAAGTGCTGCGACTAGAGGAATCTCGTCAATCATGGAATGGAAGCGAAAGGGATCATCAATTTGAAAAGGCTGAAGTCTCTCAGGAACTTTACCAATGGTGATCGTCCCAATTGGTTCGCCAAAAGCGTCGCAGACATCTTGATAGTTAACTGGTATTCCACAATCTTTCAAAACCTCAAAGAACCCTATTCTGGTAGGATTGAGGCAGATATTTTCCAGAATTAACTCAGTCTTTCGCTGTTGAAATACATGAGTTGCGGCTAGGAATGCTGCGGCAGAAGGGTCGCCAGGAACATAGTATTCTGGTAGTACTTGCGGTACTCCACCAGAAATCTGTACTCCTTCAGGTATGTATTCGATACCAACACCAATGTAACGCAATAGTCTGTCTGTATGATCCCGCGATTGTACCGGATGGAGAATATTAACTTTCTGTCTAGCCCCAAAGGCGGCAAGGAGAATAGCTGAACAGGCTTGAGCGCTACCAACCTGCAACTTCACTTGACCACCTCGCAAGCTGCCGCCCCTGATAGCAACAGGAAGACAGCCAGGAGTTTCCAAGTAGTCAATTTCTATACCGAGTTCCCGTAACGGATTGACGACCCAATTCATAGGTCGCGATCGCAAGGTTTCATTACCATCTATAATAGCAGGTACTCCTAATCCAGCTAGTAATCCTAACAATAAACGAGCGGCAGCACTAGACGGACCTAGATTGACTCGGACTGGCTCTGGAGTCCACACATTATTTATCGGAGGAGATACTGTTGTCACCGCTCCATCCCAATCAATCTTAACTCCCAAAGTTTGTAGAGCTGGAATCAGTAAACAGACAGCACTTCCTTGATTCAGATTATAAATCTTCGTTGGGTTAGGGGTTGCTGCACCCACAAGAAGTACACGATGTGAAATAGATTTATCACCAGGAACTCCTGACACTTTTAAAGATGTGGTAGGTATTTGCTGATTTGAGACGATTAAATCGTATACAGATTCATTAGCAATGAATTTAGATTTTTGGGTAGTTTCAATCATTTTTATTTAGCAGTGGGATTAGTTGCTCATCGGGGACAACATCTATTATTTCTTGATAACCAGGAATAGGACTCTCAGGAATTAAAGCTTTAAGACTTTCGTAATAAGCACGACGATTACGTTTGCGGTCTAGTCCTAAGTTGACACCAGCGACTGTCGTAGGCCAGATATTTAAAGCATGAGTTTCTCTAGCCCACTCTAGTACCTTTTCTCCAGTTTCAGTCCGGACAAATATGCTTCCATGTTTAGCAAAATGTGAAGTTTCTTGCTGACTAGATTTAAAGATATTTGGGTCACCGTCGCACACGCTAATATCTGCAAGCCCTGACATCCAGTCTCCACAAGACAAGCAGCGATAGCTTTTGTGATCTTTGAAATGTCGAACCGCTTCCCAAAGAGAGACTGATATTTTTTTTTCGTCCTTTGTGTATACGACAAATTCTCCTGGATAGTTTCCTTCTCGATAGCGGACTTCTTTAACATCCTTTAGAGATATCCCCATTAAATCTTCAATGAGAGTCTCAGTTCCAGATGGAAACGTGCTAGAAGAGCAGGCAATTTCAATAGTAAACAAGATTTGTTTCCTGGCAATTTCTCCCCACTTATTATCTAGACGTTGTAGCTTACGAAGTGCTTGCATATGACAGGCTATTCCCACAAGACCGACACGTAGAGAAGGATTTTTACCGAACAAGTCTTTCAAGATACTCAAATGTGGAAAGAGTTGATAAGTCGATTGAGCAGCTTTAGGCAATTCAGCAGGGTCATAAAAAACCATTGGTGCAGCTCGCCAAGGTCGTTGGTCATCTCTACCTGCAACTACCACACAGTCTAAATTTAAGCATCTCATCGCGGATGCTAATAAAGTTGTCACACTACCGCCACTAGCTGAACTCTCAAACACAACTGAGTCAGTTGCATATCCCCCGTAGACAGAGGTGTAGATTCCTAGCCACCGCTCTTCTGGCTGTCGCAACCTCCCAAAAAGTTGCTGTTCAGATTCAGGCACTCCCGTATTTAGAGCAGGACAGACATCTAGGCAATCTGTGCATTTACCGCAAATTTCATCTGTCGCTGTAATGAGTTTCGGGTACAGATCATTTATCTGAATCACATCAGATGGACAAGCTAATTGACAAGCACCGCAAGAAGCACAAAGATTTGATGATAGGATAGTTTCTTCTAATTTTTGAAAGGGCATTTGCTAGCCAGGGTAAGCGCACTTAATTTTGTATCTAAAAAGACAGATTATTTTACTTAA
>JAQYWP010000925.1 GCA_029379285.1 Rhizonema sp. PD38 | reverse complement strand
CCGTTTCACTTTAAAGTTGATACATTTAGGCTTGCAGGGGATGCAGTTCTTGAGCAAGGGGAGCAGTTCTTGAGCGAATTGTATCAAGATTTTCGTGAAATGGTATGAAGTGACAAGCCCTTCGGGCAAGGCGTGACGGCAGTCGGCAGAGGGCAGAAGGAAATGTTATGAATTATACCCTAAATTGAATGCCTTCTGCCCTGCCTTGCCCATAACGGGTCCAAGCCCCCGGATTTATCCGGAACAGGAAGTAAAATCACATGCGGGACGCGTAGCGCGAGTAACAGGGCGTCCTTGCTTGAATCCCCTGTCTTCAGGCAGGGGTTCCTTCAGCATAGCTGCCCTCAGCATAGCTGCCTTCTCAAAGATTTTTGATTCAGGGTAAGCGCATGATGAATTTTTACTTCCTTAGTCTATTTCTGCGACAGTCATAGCACATTTATGGTATCGTAGTAGTAATTGCCGCAAAATGTTGGTTGCACATATTAATCCAGTACACTCAAGAATTATCTATGGGTGAATATGAGATTGTTTTACAATAATGTAGATAATTTAACAATTTGGTACAGTCAGATAAAGCTGCTAAAGCCAATGTTTTGATGCAATCTGAAAGTTAAGAGAGGACTAAATTAAACTAGCCTCGTAACGTAGACTAAGTAAAGAGTTGGCTGCTCTCAATTTTCCCAATTAAATAAATAAAAAGCTCATCCAAACTTATGCACAAGCAAAATTATCTCATTAGCAAAAATTGGTTAACTAAGCTCGCTTGCTTTGTAGGAATTGCAGGTGTCACTACTCTCATCAGTGTTCCTGTCTTAGCCAAATTCTTTCCACGCTATGCTCTTTTTCAACCTTCTGCTTATAGCAAATATCCTTATCGCACCTCAAACAATGACATTGCTAGTACACTAAGCGGTGATAGTAAATTTGCCAATCTAGCTGAAGAGTTGAAACAAGCGCGTCTTATGGAAACTCTGAAAAAACCAGAGAAATTTACAATTTTTGCTCCAACCAATACTGCCTTCAACGCTTTACCTAAAGATAAATTCAAGCGCTACAGTGAATCAAACAATCGGCTGAGAGTGCTGAAATATCATATGGTTGCTGGTGGAGTTACTAAAGAGGATGTGGATAGAGGGACAGTTGCAACTATTGAAGGGACTCCAGTGAGAATAACTGTCGATCAAGATATAGTGAAGTTAAATGATGCGATCGCTAAGCATCCCTCAATAGTGACAAAGAATGGTGTCATTATTGAAATTGATAAAGTACTTCTACCTTCTGGGTTTTAGATAAAAAACAATAGTAAGAATTCAGGAACAAGAATCCAAGAGTTAGAATAGTTACATACACCGAGAACATTTGATGAAATGAATATACTACTCCCTTCCCGGTGTAAGATTACCGATCTTCAAACTTGGCTGCCTTGGCGTCTTGGCGGTTTTTTATATCGGTATTTTTCTACCGGGAAGGGAGTAAGAATGATATATTCCTAATCAATTCTGACTCCTGTGTGCTGAATTCTTACAAAAAATAAACCCAGAAACCCGGTTTTTAACAGAAGTCGGGTTTCTTATATTTTTATATCATGTCCGGATAATCAGTTCTCTACCTATTATCTCTTGAGTCACTGCTTTCTCGAGAGAGATCTTGCATTTGCCCCCGATCCATGTGAATATTTTTTCAGTTTATTAACTTAAGTTTGGTCAAGTTGCCGTAGTATAGAGTTATGGGATGCTATCGCTCACACCAGAAGTAATCGCTGGAGAACAGCAAGGTAGCAGATACCTTCTAAAAAATCAAGCTATTGCCAAAACCAGTCAACAACCCACGGCTTAAAGTCGATGGGCTTCCGGACTAGTTCTGTGGAGTTCATAGTTGACCAGACTAAGTACAAACATACTACCTTGTGAACGTTAAAGAAATTGTTTGGCAGGGTAATTGAAGATGTTAGGGGAAAGGATATGAGTGTTAATACTCAATGGATGAAAACGGATGTGCTTGTCATTGGTGGTGGTACGGCAGGGACAATGGCAGGGATTAAGGCAAAACAAGCTAATCCGGGTGCGGAGGTACTGATTCTGGAAAAGGCGAATATTCGTCGTAGTGGGGCGATCGCTATGGGAATGGATGGAGTAAACACAGCAGTCATCCCCGGACACTCTACGCCAGAACAATACGTCCGCGAAGTTACCATTGCTAATGATGGCATTCTGTACCAAAAAGCAGTTTATCAAACGGCAAAACTTGGCTACGAAACAATTCAAGAATTGGAAAGTTGGGGAGTTAAGTTTCAAAAAGACCCACAAGGAAACTACGATGTTAAACAAGTGCATCGGGTAGGCAAATACGTACTACCCATGCCAGAAGGCAAAGACTTAAAGCTCATTCTTACCCGACAAGTCAAACGCCATAAAGTGAATGTCACTAACCGGGTGATGGCGACTCGTGTCTTAGTGAGAGAAGGAAGGGCGATCGGTGCAGTTGGGTTTGATGTGCGTGGCGGCGATTTTGTTGTCATCCAGGCAAAAGCCGTCATTCTTTGCACAGGAGCTTGCGGACGCTTGGGACTCCCTGGATCCGGCTACCTCTACGGCACATACGAGAACCCTACCAATGCAGGGGATGGTTACTCAATGGCTTACCATGCAGGAGCAGAACTAAGTAACATTGAATGCTTCCAAATAAACCCTTTAATTAAAGACTATAATGGTCCCGCCTGTGCCTACGTTGCAGGTCCTTTTGGGGCATACACTGCTAACGCTGAAGGACACCGCTTCATTAATTGTGATTATTGGAGCGGGCAAATGATGCTAGAAATTTGGAAAGAACTTAACTCTGGAAAAGGTCCTATTCATCTGAAAATGACTCACTTAGATGAAGACACAATTTCAGAAATTGAGTCAATTTTGTGGTCAAACGAACGACCGAGCCGGGGACGCTTCCACGAAGGTAGAGGCGAAGACTATCGCACCCAAGGTGTGGAGATGAATATCTCAGAAATTGGCTTATGTAGCGGACATAGTGCGTCTGGCGTTTGGGTGGATGAAAAGGCACAAACAACTGTGCCAGGTTTATATGCAGCAGGAGATATGGCAAGTGTTCCCCATAACTACATGATTGGGGCGTTTGTTTATGGTCGGTTAGCAGGAACTAATGCTATAGAGTATATCCAAGAAGTAGATCATTTAGAACCCGATCCCGACTTTTTAGAGGTGGAAAAAGCACGGATTTACGAACCATTGAATCAGCCTAATGGCATTCCTCATACCCAGGTAGAGTATAAGCTGCGGCGACTGGTAAATGATTACCTGCAACCACCGAAATCGGGCAACAAAATAAAGATTGGTTTAGGACACTTTCTTCGTCATGATACATTGGCGCAAATGGGAGCACGTGACCCTCACGAACTCATGCGATGTATGGAGGTACATTTTATTAGAGACTGTGCGGAAATGGCAGCACGAGCATCTTTGTATCGCCGAGAAAGTCGTTGGGGTTTGTATCACTATCGCTTGGATTTTCCAGAGAAGAATGACGATGAATGGTTTTGCCATGTGAATCTGAAAAAAGACGATTCAGGAGAAATGTTGTTATTTAAACGTTCTATTGAGCCTTATGTTGTGGAGGTGGATTTAGGAAAAGAGCTTTATAACGTGGCAGTGCAATGACTATAGCAACTATAGAGGTGTATAGCGATCCTAATTGAGTCGTGAAAATTATTTTTGGAATAAACCGCCCTGACGCTCGTTCGCCCTTGGCGTCTCCCCTTGGGAGAAGACTCGCTAACGCTGCGCTAACGGGTGACGCTCGTTCGCCTTTGGCGTCTCCCCTTGGGAGAAGACTCGCTAACGCTGACGCTCGTTCCTCGCTACCGCTTCGCTAACGCTAACACCAGTCGCCTACGGCGGGAAAACGCCTCATGCGCGCTGGT
>JAQYWP010000924.1 GCA_029379285.1 Rhizonema sp. PD38 | reverse complement strand
GTTAAGTTATAAATATAATAAGAGGTAAAATAGATGATTCTCGTATTCGTACTCTTAAGGGTTCTGAGAATTTCTCTTTATTGCGGCGGATGGCGATCAGTTTGCTCAATCAAGAAACCTCGACCAAGCGTAATCTTAGGCAGAAAATGAAACGAGCAGCAATGAATACAGATTATATGCTTGAGGTGCTGGCAGTAACGCTACCCCATTAACACATTATTAGCAAAAATTTCTTGCGCTTACCCTGGCATTGTGGAAGCACTGGCTCATGATAAGCATTTTGAACAAGCTGGATTTAAAACTTTACTCAGAAACGCAAATTAGTTGTGAAATAGCTTTGAGAGTATTCTAAATGTCTGACACAGTTATTCGAGTTGAAAATTTAGCGAAGAAATACGTTCTCGGTCACCAGAAGGAAGGGAGCAGCAGTTACAAGTCTTTGCGAGAATCGATGAGTGATGGAGCAAAGTCGCTGGGTAAAAAACTTATCAGACCTTCTGGCAAACAAACTGTAAATTCAGCCCCTAACGAGTTTTGGGCACTGAATGATGTGTCGTTTGAGATTAAGCAGGGCGATCGCGTTGGTATCATTGGACGTAATGGGGCTGGAAAGTCAACGCTACTAAAAGTTCTCAGCAGAATTACGGAACCAACGAGTGGATCTATCCGGATTAAGGGGAGAGTTGCTAGTTTATTAGAGGTAGGGACAGGTTTTCACCCAGAGTTGACGGGTAGAGAGAACGTCTTTCTCAATGGTGCTATTCTGGGTATGAGCAAAGTGGAGATCCAGCGCAAGTTTGATGAAATTATAGCGTTTGCAGAGGTGGAGAAGTTTTTAGATACGCCAGTAAAGCGGTATTCGTCAGGGATGTATGTGCGACTGGCGTTTGCGGTTGCGGCGCATATGGAGCCCGAGATTTTGATTGTAGATGAAGTGCTAGCGGTGGGAGATAGCAACTTTCAAAAAAAGTGTTTGGGGAAGATGGAGAATGTTGCGAGTGAAGGACGAACAGTAATGTTTGTAAGTCATAGCATGGAAACAGTAACGAGACTATGCAACACTGCCGTTCTTCTAAATAACGGCTCAGTACAATCTTCAGGAACAACAAATAAAGTTATTAATGCTTACCTAAAATCCGATTTTGGGACAACTGCACAACGCAGGTGGAACAATATTAGTAGAGCACCAGGTAATAATGTTGTACGTCTTGTTGAAGTCAAAGCTCATAGAGAAGACGGAGAGGTTATTGATAGCTTTGATATAACCAAACCTATAGGAATCACTATGATTTATGAGGTTTTGATGAATGACAAAATTTTTACTCACTCAATAAATTTATTCAATGAGAATGGCGTTAATATTCTAAATTCACATGATATTGTTTCAGAGCTAAGAAAGGAACCTCGTAGCAAGGGTGAATATTCTTCCACGATGTGGATACCAGGTAATTTTCTTTCTGAGGGAACTGTAGTTGTAGGTGTTGCCATTATTAATCAAGATCCTTTCGTTATTCACTTCCATGAACTTGATACTGTTGCTTTTAACGTTACCGATCCAATGAATGGTAATTCTGCAAGAGGAAATTACACTTTACCATTTCCTGGAATTGTTCGACCAATTTTAAAGTGGGAAACAACCAGCTACCTCTAAAATATAAAGCGTTTAAAACTCTCTAAGAAATTAGTTGTAATGAAAGATGAATGAAGATAGATAATTTAAATAAAAAAATAGTATTAATATACTATATGAAAAGTCGATATCTTCTCAGCAATTAATTTTTTCCATAGAATTAATTATATAAAAGAGTTACAACATTACTTTTAATTTTACAATGACAATAATATTCTACTTTGATTAACTAATAATTTCAGCGTAGATAAACCATCCTTATTAATATTGAGATAACTTCATGAATGACGATAAACTTTTGCAGAAAGACTATCAGGTGAAAGGGTCAAGCTACTTTTATGCAGAGCGCTTCGATATGCTCTCATACGTTCCACAAAGTTCATCTATGATTTTAGAAGTTGGCTGTGGTTATGGGAATTTTGGAAAGCTTTTAAAGGAGAAATATTCTGCCCAAGTATGGGGTGTGGAAATTGAGGAATATGCTGCTTCTATTGCTAAAGAAAAGTTAGATAAAGTAATATGTGATGCTTTTAGTAGTAACCTAAACCTTCCCAGTAAAAGCTTTGATTGTATCGTCTTTAATGATGTATTAGAACATTTGGTTGATCCATATAGTGTTCTGTTGTACTGCAAAGAGTTACTCAGAGAACAAGGAGTAGTAATTGCTTCTATTCCCAATGTTCGTTTCTTTTATAATGTTCGGGAGTTACTATTTTATGGAAACTGGGAATATACGGATACAGGAATCTTAGATAAAACGCATCTAAGGTTTTTTACATATCGAAGTATATTATCAACTTTTGATCGCCTCGGCTATGACATCGAGACTATAGAGGGTATTAATCCTCTTGAGAAGATATCCTTACCAGGGAAATTTAGGTACTTAAATTGGCTACTTTGGTTATTTCGTAACAAAATTGAGGATATGCGTTATCTACAGTTTGCTGTTGTGGCTCGTCCAAGGATATCTTAAAGTAGTCCTAAAAGCTTGTTTATGTAATCAATTTTGAGTGTTTAACATGAAGTTATTTCATATTTGTACCGTAGCCAATAAATTAGCTCAATATGAAGAGATGAAGATATCTTTTATTGAAGCAGGATTCGATGAGGATAGGTGTCGATACTCACTCTTTGATAACTCAAAAGATAATATTCACGATCCCTATGAAACGCTTAATAATATCCAGTTAACTACGATTGAACCATATATTATATTTTGCCATCAGGATGTACTTTTAAATCAGGGTCATGGATTCAATCAGCTAGTAAAAGTTCTGGAAGAATTAGAAAAACTAGATCCGAAATGGGCACTTGCAGGAAACGCTGGTTTCAACAATAACTATGAACTTGTTGCGAAAATAACAGATCCTTGTCAAACACCAAATTGGTCTGGCAGTTTACCTCACAAGGTTCACTCGCTAGATGAAAACTTCTTTATTATTAAAACCTCTACAAAAATCACCTGTTCCCAAGAACTGCATGGCTTTCACTTCTATGCAACTGACTTATGTTTTAATGCGATACTGAAGGGATACTCGTGCTATGTGATTAACTTTCATCTTACACATTTGACGGGTACAGGAATAAATCAAGCATTTTATGAAGTACAAAAAATATTTTATAAGACATGGTGTAAAAAATTTAACTTCTGCTACATGAAAACGACTTGTACCATAATGTTTTTAAGCAGGTACAAAATACTTAATTACATAGGAACTCGAAATAGAGTGATGAAAATGTTTCTAAATCATAGGTATTTACATCCGCTAATCACCCCATATAGGTAGTAGTTATGTGAGGATGAAAAAATCATGATTTTACTGTTGGAAACAAATTTTGTAATGATTTATGCTCCATTACTTGAGGCTTTCGGTTTTGATCCACTTGAAGCAAATGCCTGTGGTACTCCTGTAATTACCATTGCTGAAGGAGGTATTAGAGAAACTATTATAAACGGTAGTAATGGATTTTTTCTCGGTGATGATAATCCAGTTATTATTGGACAAGCTATTACAAAATTTTTGAAACATCCTGAGCTTGTTGATTAAATGGGTGTAATAGCCAGACCCAGACAAAGTGTCTTAGATAATTGGACATGGAAAACTGCTGTAGAACGGTTGTAAAACTATTTCTTAGAATTATACAAGGAAAAAGTTTCGAGAACTACTTAATACTGAGGCACATATTAAGAATTGGATATTTGCTTTTGAATTTATAATACCATACTATTTAAGCTATTTGACAAAAAATCCTTGATTTACCTTCCCTCGCTTCATACTTGGATAAAAATAATAGCACGAGCAAGAC
>JAQYWP010000923.1 GCA_029379285.1 Rhizonema sp. PD38 | reverse complement strand
TTTTCTTCTTTTCACTACTGCACTTTTTGTCTAATTTGTCAATGCGTAAGTCCTGATACGGTTAAAGTAGACATTCAGCAAGCAAGCTATCAGCAATTTGAACTTATAGGAAGTTGGCGAGGCTTAAAAAAAATTAGCTCGTAGTAAGCGCTTCAGCGCTAAAGCGCTTACTACAAACTTTTATTTATTTATGCCGACTTACTTATGTCGGCTGTTCAAATTTGAACTGTTTTGGGAGCGATCGCATTAATTTGGAACAATCGCAAAGCAAAGTTTTTTTACTTACAGTTTTACAAAAAGCCCGATTACATTAATATAGTAACCGGGCGTCATAGTTAAGCTAACTTACTAAGAATCTAATCATCCTAGTTATTTTGCTGCGTTTTTTCAAATTATTAGTTAGCAGCTTGTAAGTTAACTTTAACGACTTTATTCTTCTCTTCTTTGGTTTTGGGTAGGCTTAAATTCAATATACCATCCTTGTACTCTGCAGTTACATCGGTATTTTGAATCTTGGCTGGTAAAGGAAGTACACGCTGGAATTTTCCATATTGAAACTCACTACGAGTAATACCCTTCTCTTCAGTTTTGGTTTCAGACTTACGTTCAACACTGATAGAAACGGAGTCTTCTGTAACTTGGATATCCAAGTCTTTTGCTTCGATTCCAGGTAATTCTAGCTTCAGATGGATAGCATCTTCTGTTTCTTTCATTTCAGCTGGCACTCCTCGTGTTGTAGCCTTTTCAAACAATGAAGATGGCATTATCGCTGAATCAAATAAACGGTTGAGTTGACGTTGTTGTAATTTTAATTCTTGCCAGGGGTTGTAACGAACTAATACCATAGTTTTTTCTGTCTGATTTAAGTTTTTGATTTGTTTTGTTTGCCTCATGTCCTTATCTTATTGAAAACGCCATTAGCCTTTTATTCGGTTTTAACTAATTAAAGAACAGTGGTTACCGAACTCAAAGATAAACACCTGAAAGTGCGGTTATCTGAAACTTTTTATTTCGGTAAACCAGACTAATACTAATATCTATGGATTTATCATTATCACTAATATTCCGACACAGATGGCTAAGTATCTATGTTAGAGAAGCGGGGCGTACAAGAGCGCACAGCGATACAAGATACTGTTGATGCACGTATCTCTTAACCTGTCACGGATGGTCGTTATCTAAGTCAATATTTGGTCGAGATTTTGTCTTTGCATGGTTAGCCAAAGTCAGCCCTTCTTCCAAAGGTCGAGAAGAGTACTTAGAAAGCCCAATACGCTGCGAGCTATAAATGCCCGCGTGACCAGAAAAAATGTAGCTGACGACACAGGCGATACCAGCATATACCCCGGCTTGATGACCAAAAAGCTCAAACGCCATTAACGTCGAAGCCAAAGGTGTATTCGCGGCTCCGGCAAAAACAGCAGCCAATCCCATTCCTGCTAATAGCGGCATAGGTAGCCCTAGGAATAATGACATTGCATTGCCTAAGGTGGCACCGATAAAAAATAATGGTGTTACTTCCCCACCTTTAAAACCAGCTCCCAAAGTCAGTGCGGTAAAACCTACTTTGGCAGCAAAATCCCAAGGATGTTGTTGCGTTAAGAAAGAATCGATAATAGTTGGAACGCCGAGTCCAATATATTTAGTTGTTCCGCTTACCCAAACTATCAATGCAATCAGGATACCGCCGATCGCCGGACGAATGGGAGCGTAGGAGATATGGGTTTTAAATAAGTGACTGATTTGGTGAGTCAATTGGGCAAAGAACATTGCCACAATTCCACAGATGATACCAGCAATAATGGCATCAAGTAGTCCTCCTATACTGATGTCAGGTACAAAAGGAACTTGGTAGAGAGGATGACGTATTCCCCATAGCAAAGTTACCCGATTCCCCACAACAGATGCAATTAAACAGGGAAAAATAGCATCATAGCTGAATTTCCCAATTGATAAAACTTCTAAACCAAATAAAGTTCCAGACATAGGAATGCCGAAGACTGAACCAAATCCTCCACTCATCCCTGCCATTAAGAGAATCCGCCGATCTGCTTTGCCGAAACGCAATAGTTTAGTCAATTGATCTGCCAGTGAGGCACCCATTTGAATTGCTGTGCCTTCTCTTCCTGCTGAGCCACCAAATAAATGTGTCAGGACTGTCCCTAATAGAACCAGAACCGCCATCCGAAGTGGAATAATATCTTTAGGTGTATGAATTTCCTCAAGTATCAGATTATTTCCACCTTCTATAGACCTGCCAAAGCGATGATACATCCAACCGCTTAAAAGTCCACCAAACGGCAGCAACAAGAGAAGGAATAAATGAGTTTCCCGCTCTTTTGTTGCCCATTCTAGGGATGTTAGAAGTATAGCAGAAGCTGTTCCTGCCACAATGCCAACTACAAAGGAAATGCATAACCACTTAAGCAATTCGGGTATGGCAATTAACTGTTCAAACCCCTGTAGCTTTTTCACATTTAAAAACTCCCCTGCTGCTATTTTTTTCAAATTGATTTATAGGTTTTAAAAAAGACGCTTTGTTTAAGTGTGTCCTGCGTCTCAAAACAAATCTTCACTCTCGTCTTTGCAAGCAGAAAGTCTCTGCGTAAAAGCGATTTTCTTCCTATGAACTTTTAATTTTTGCCATGTTTAGTGACATATCTTATTTCAAAGTGGAGTGCTATGAAGAACGTCTACAGTTTGTACTGTGATTAAAGATTGTTCCCACCATTTGTTGAACAGTTGGGAGGAATTCTGCGATCGCCGTCCTCTGAGTCAATCAGCGTGATAACAACTGGTAAATCAGAAGATAAGCCCAGCAAATTAGCGGTATGGATGCTGCTGTTTTTTCTAAATCCCTCTATTGCTCTGATTGCGGTTGCCCCTGCTAATCCGTGTCTCCACGCTAGCTCCATCACAGCTGTATAAGCTGGTTGATGTTTCCAATGGGCGGATTCATCAACATAAATCGTTAGCTGTTTCCACTGTGTCATGGTAATTCCTTTTTTATATGTTTATTTTGTTAAGCGGGCAAGGATAACACCTAACTGAACGCAGATAACACCAACGACAGCACTGAGTCCCCAGTAAAAACCTGCTGCCATCCAACTGCGGTTACGCAAAAGTGTAAGTGTATCAATACCGAAGGTTGAAAACGTTGTATAGGAACCCAAAAAAACCTATAGCAAATAGCACTCGGACTTCTGGGGGATGTTAGCGACTCTTTCTAATACGAGCGTGGTGAAGAAGCCCATGGTAAAACACCCTGTGAGGTTGATGAACAAAGTGCCGTAAGGAAAGCTCGCACTGAACCTCTGAGCAAACCATAAACTCACATAGTAGCGACTCAAAGCACCTGCACAAGCTCCGAAACAGATGGCGATTGGAGTCCGAAGCGTGGGGGATTGTAAGACTTCTGGGGCAAGTTTTGGAACGAGGGCTAACATTCGCTTTCTGTGATCTAAGAGTTTTCGAGAGAGTTTTTTTAAGTTAAATCTCATAAATCATTTATCCGATACCGCCTTCCATTTCATCAAGCTACAGCCATTTTGGGAAGAATTCTTCACATCGGAATCAAATAATGCTTACTTCTTTGAGTTCCAATACAGTTCTCCTAAAAATTCTTAAATGAGGGCGGAATGTTAGCTTTGCTTGGTTTATCAAGTAATTAAGATGCAATAGCTGCGGGTTGGATCTAATAAATGACTTAGCTCCTTTGTGTATATATTTCACACCTTGAACGACTTTATGGGGAAAGCGATAACACACTCCCCCCATGAAGTTTTTTAAGTTAGTCCAAAATTTTTGCATTGCCCCTCCCAAGATCTCAACTGATTATTCTCCTCTTTTAGCTCTAAAGACTGACTACGTCTGTTTTCAAAGCTTTAGGTTAGATACTATCAGCCTAGGGGCGGTTCTCTGGATATCCCAGAAGGTGAGT
>JAQYWP010000922.1 GCA_029379285.1 Rhizonema sp. PD38 | reverse complement strand
TCTCATCTGGCACTTTTTTAATATAGCGACTCCATTTCTTCTTGTCAACTGTTTTTTTGAGATTTTTCGGAAAAATATTTTGGAATCTTTGAAAGCTAGACGTAAAAAGGGTTTTGGAGAAAAAGTCTTTTAAAGATTGAAAAGGAAGCAGTTATAAGTTGTGAGTAATTTTGGTGTTTTGCCGCCACCGCTGGTGTTAGAGCCAATTCTACGTGATTGGTTGTTAGAAGATGTAGGTAGAGGCGATCGCACAACGCAAAGCCTACTCCTTCCAGAAGCTACAGTTGGACAAGCCAAGTGGATAGCGAAAGCACCTGGAGTTATTGTCGGTCTACCAATAGCGGCAAGGATATTTAAGCTTTTGAACGGAAAGGTTAGCTTTGTGTCTACCGTGCCTGAGGGGACATGGTGTCAGCGCTTAGAAGTCATCTCGGAAATTAATGGTTCATTAGATGCACTGCTAACTGGAGAGCGAGTTGCTCTTAATATAGTGATGCGTCTGAGTGGGATTGCCACATTGACTCGGAAATATGTAGACCAAATTGCCGATCTAAACGCCAAGTTAGTCGATACCCGCAAAACAACACCAGGACTTAGACTTCTGGAAAAGTACGCGACTCAAGTAGGAGGGGCAATAAATCACCGCATGGGACTAGACGATGCAGTGATGATTAAAGACAATCACATTGCAGCCGCAGGAGGAATAGGGGAAGCGCTCGCTCGCATCCGTTCCCAAATTCCTTATCCCCTAACAATAGAAGTAGAGACCGAAACCTTAGAGCAGGTGCAAGAGGCGCTAAACCACAAAGCTGAAATTATTATGTTGGACAACATGTCCCATGACCTCATGCGTCAAGCAGTGCAAACTATTCGACAACAGGATAATCGAGTTAAAATCGAAGCTTCTGGCAATATTTCTTTAGAAACTATCCGTGCTGTAGCAGAGACAGGCGTAGATTATATTTCCACCAGTGCGCCGATTACTCAGTCGAAGTGGTTAGATTTGAGTATGAGGATTCAATAATTGTCAACCAGTAGCGAAATTTTGTAGTTATACTGACCAAGGTATGAGACAAGTAATCATGCATAAAGACTCGGATGGCTATTGGGTTGTGGAATGTCCAAGCCTGAAAGGATGTATTAGCCAGGGTAAAACGAAAGAGGAAGCACTGTCGAATATTAAGGAAGCTATTGCTGGCTACATCGCTGCTTTGGAAGAAGACGGTTTACCTATTCCAAAAGACAATTTTGAAGCTTTCTTGATGGTTTTGTGAGCAAGCTTCCCAAAATTTCGGGCAAGGATTGTGTCAAAGCTCAAGGGAAAGGTAGGCTTTTACCAAAAGCGGCTGGAGATCAGTCAGATTATTTTGCGGCGCGATGAGCCATTTGCCCAAGTTGTCGTTCATGTGATCATCAGGAATTAGCAACACGAACTTTACGAGCAATTCTTCGAGATAGTGGTTTGAGTGTAGAAGAGTTTGTATCTTTGTTGTAAAGTGACAAGCCCTTCGGGCAAGGCGTGACGGCAGTCGGCAGAGGGCAGAAGGAAATGTTATGAATTATACCCTAAATTGAATGCCTTCTGCCCTGCCTTGCCCATAACGGGTCCAAGCCCCCGGATTTATCCGGAACAGGAAGTAAAATCACATGCGGGACGCGTAGCGCGAGTAACAGGGCGTCCTTGCTTGAATCCCCTGTCTTCAGGCAGGGGTTCCTTCTGCCTTCTGCCCTCTGCCTTCTCAATGATTAAAAGTAGACAGCCAGCGTACTATACATGAAATTTACACAAGAGCAACTAAAAATTAGAATACAGCAGGCTTTGGGCTTGGCTTTAGGTGCTGACTATGCTGAAGTAGATCCAATTTTGGTTTCTGCTAGCAATCCTAAATTTGGTGATTATCAGGCAAACGTTGCTTTACCGTTAGCTAAACAGTTGGGACAGCAGCCAAGAGCGATCGCACAAAAAATCGTCGAAAAACTTGATGTATCCGATATCTGTAAACCTCCTGAAATAGCCGGTCCTGGCTTTATTAATTTGAAGCTGACAACAGAATATCTGGAAGCAGAACTCAGCAAAATGCAAGTTGATCCCAGATTGGCAGTTCCACTAACCGACAATCCCGAAAAAGTTATTGTGGATTATCCCAGCCCAAACATTGCCAAAGAAATGCATGTAGGGCATTTACGTCCCGCTGTGATCGGAGATTGCCTAGCCCGAATTTTAGAATTTGTAGGTCACGATGTCCTGCGTATTAGCCATATAGGAGACTGGGGAACACCGTTTGGAATGCTGATTGCCTACTTGGAAGAGGCATATCCCCAAGCTTTGACAACCACTGAAAACTTAAACTTAGGAGATTTATCTTCGTTTTACCGCCAAGCAAAGAAACGGTTTGATGGGGACGATGAGTTTAAAGAAACAGCTAGACAAGCCGTGGTAAAGCTACAAGCAGGTGATGAAAAAACTCTGCTGGCATGGAAGATAGTCTGCCAACTATCAAGTCGAGCCTATCAAGTCGTTTACGACTTAATGGGAATTTCTCCTAATATTGTTGAGCGGGGAGAATCCTTCTACAATGCTTTGCTACCAGAAGTCACTGAGGAATTGGATAAACTTGGGCTGTTGGTAGAAAATCAAGGTGCGAGATGCGTCTTCCTCAAAGGCTTTACCAATAGAGAGGGTGAACCTTTACCCCTAATTGTGCAAAAATCTGATGGAGGTTACAACTACGCTACGACAGATCTAGCATCAATTCGCTACCGGGTTCATGTAGATAAAGCTAGAAGGGTAATTTATCCTGTAGGTGCAGAACAAAGCAATCATTTTGTACAAGTTTTTCAGGTAGCAAGAACGGCAGGTTGGATCACAGACGATGTAGAGTTTATCCATGCTCCCTTTGGTTTTGTACTCGGAGAAGATGGTCAGAAGCTGAAAAGCCGTTCTGGAGATGCAGTACGATTGCAGGATTTGTTAGACGGTGCGATCGCCCATGCTCGTGCTGACTTAGAAAAGAGATTAACAGAAGAAGGACGCGCAGAAACTGAAGAATTCATTAATCATGCAGCCCAAGTTGTGGGCATCAGCGCAATCAAATACGCTGACTTAAGCCAAAACCGCACAACCAACTATATTTTTAGCTACGAGAAAATGTTAGCACTCCAGGGCAATACTGCACCCTATATGCTTTATGCCTATGCCCGTATTCAGGGAATTAGCCGTAAGGGTGGTATTAACTTTGAGGAGTTAGGGGATAAAGCTAAAGTTTTATTAGAGCATGAAACAGAACTAACCCTGGCAAAACACTTGTTACAGTTAGATGAAGTTATTAGTACTGTAGAACAAGATTTGCTACCTAACCGTCTGTGTGAATATTTATTTCAACTCAGTCAGAAATTCAATCTCTTTTATGACAGGGATCGTGGTGTGCAGGTACTGAATGCAGAAGAACCTCAACGCACATCCCGGTTAGTACTGTGTGATCTGACAGCCAGAACTCTAAAGCTAGGACTCTCTTTGCTAGGAATTAAAGTTCTAGAGAGAATGTAAAGCAACGTGTTTCTTTGCGTCTTTTGCGACGATTCCCGAATCGATCTTAGAATAACTACTTAAGATAGTGTACCGCCAAGACGCCAAGGAAGCCAAGAAAGAAGATAGAGAAGAGAATAAAGGAATTATTGAGGATTTGTTTGGAAGCGATCGCTATGGTACAGACCTGAGGGGGCGACAAGCGCCCTAAAATATATACAAGGTAAAGATTTGACCGAATTGTGGTAGAAAAGATAGGTCTGTCATTCTCAACAAGACCAATAAGATTGAAAATATGTTACCACCATTGTATCAAACACACGAGCGAAAATCAACTGAAGCCATCAGAATTGTTATTCTTTAATATTCTGATTAATATCTTGCAAAATATCAAAGAAGTGAGTCTAGAAAAAATA
>JAQYWP010000921.1 GCA_029379285.1 Rhizonema sp. PD38 | reverse complement strand
AGTTGTAATAACGTAATAAATTTAAGATATTACCAACCGCATAACCCTTAGATAAATTTATATGTTTCTTACTCGGACTAACTAAACTAACTAGTTGTTGTTCTACGTCATTAATATTTTTAGAAATGGGTTTAAGAATTAATTGTATCTGGCAATTTCTCACATAATCTTTTGCGGTAGCTTTAATTAAAGCGTATTTATTAAAAAAATGAAATTCTCCAGAGTTAAGCTCTCTACTTACTTGTCTTACCAAAATGCCAGTTATATATTCCATAACGACATTTTGTAAAGTGAATTTACCATCAATAGCCTCGATCATTGAGGAGCGTTTCAGGTTTTCTAAAGCATCAATGACATTCAGATATATAGGTTTATCGAAAATGTCTTCAAACAATTCTGTGACAGAAACTGGTTCGCGATTAATTGCTAACCAGTACATAATTTCTTTTTCTAACTCTGCCAAGTGATGAAATTGCTTATCTAGCAGGCTTTCTATGCCTACGAAAGGCGTAAGTGTAATTTCTTGTGATAAAAATTCAGAAACGTTCCCGCCAAATAAATCTTGAACATAAGTAGAGACTATTTTTAGGGCTAAAGGATTACCGCTGTATAATTCGACTAATTTTTGCATCTCATTATCTGTACCAACAAGCTTTTTGTCTTCTAAGACTTTCTTTGCTTCTAAATTTTCTAACCCTGGTAAGACTAAAGAACGAATTGGTAAAGTTTCACCTTCTTGAACAGCAATTTCTTTGGGTAAGATGCGACTTGTTAATACTAAACAACTCTGATGATCTAATTCTCCAAGCCGCTGGATTAAGATACTATAGTCCTGGTATTCATCACGGTATTGATCTGGATATGCTCCATCAGCAAGAATTGATTCAAAATTATCTAATATTAACAAACAACGGCAAGTATAAAAGTGTTCAATAAGACATGTAATTTTTTCATTAATATCGCCTTTATCATTAATCTCTTCTTGATTGGACAAAAATTTAATTATCCCATCGAGTATTATACTTAGCTTGGGTGTATCCCGAAGACTACGCCAGATAATATAATCAAATTCTGGCTTTAATTCAGAAGCTAATCTCACTCCTAAAGCGGTTTTTCCCAATCCACCTATTCCCAGCAATGCAATGATACGACACTGGTCGTTGAGAATCCATTGTTTAAGGGTTTCTAATTCCTGAGTACGTCCGTAAAAAGTGACAGTATTGGGTGCTTCTCTTAAATCCTGATTTTTGTCGGACTTGGTTGTCTGTGTTGCGAGTATTGTATTGCTGGGGTTTCCACTGATGAGTTCTGGCTTGTGCTTCGCGAAAAAAGTTACTAATTCGGATTTTTTGCTGACATCAAATGCTCGGTATAGCCTTTCTAAGTATTTTCTGACTGTCACTGGTTTCACGTCTAGAACTTGGGCGATCGCTTCTTCGTCAAGCTCCCCAGCTAAGACTAAGCGTAACACCTCTTGTCGTCGTGGCGTTAGTTTGTCATAGGTTTCATTCAACTGTTGTTGATTCATGTGGTTTGGTGGCTTTCCGCATAGTATACGATTTAGTGACTAAGAATAGCTTACAACTAAAAAAAATTTGTGACACCTGTCACTTTTACAGAAATCTTTAAATTAATTTTTCTTCTTAATTACTAAAATACTGAGGGGTCGTTTGGGATCATACGGGCAAAAAAGGAGTTTAGCCGAGAACAGCCAAAAACATACCAAGACTGTAATTATTGCAGAGTAAGGCTTTTCAGCTATTTTATCCCCGAAATGTACTGACGGGGCTCGAGACCAAAAATTCAAGGGTAATTATACTTGACAGCAAAAAATATACATGTTAGATTGATGTCACAAAATACGACAGGCAAGGAGACAAATTAAAATATTTTTCCCGTTTAATTACGTAATACAGATATCTGAGCAGATTGTTGCTCACAAAGGTGACACCTTTCTTTAATTGAAGGGTAGACACATTTGTAATTTTCGATTGATAGTTGAGCACAGGCTTAGCATAAGGTTCCATAACTATGCCCGGAGAAACTAGCGAAGCAAACGAAGTTGACAGAATTGTCACTCAACTGCTGGCAATTCTCCTTGATTGTTGGCATGAAACTGGTTTTGGTCACATACAAATTAAAAGTGAGCGAATTAAGCGTGATCGAATTGCAGTAACGATAATGGGTTCTACTTATTATCGATATGTCATCAGTAAAGAAGATTTGCAGAATTGGTGGCAAGAGAAGGAAGAATTGAGTCATAACACAACTCAATACGAAATCTCAGAACAATTAAATAATTCTCATTACACAACTGAATAGTTATATATCTTTCCAAGTATTAAGCATAGTTAAGAAAGCTAGCTAATGGAAAGACAAAAAAACAGTCATCAATATTCAACTCCTAGCCATGATAAATTGTGATTTTTACAAGGCAGGAAAAGTTAACTAACTTTTCCTGCCTAATGTTTTAAGGGCTCATTTCAAAGCAAAATCATGAATTGTTTGGAACAAAAAACCATGAAAACTGAACAAGAGCATATCTTTCTATTTCGGTTAGCTACGAGATTTCTGAAATACTTCTTACTATTTCTATCTGGTTTGGCAATTACATATGTCATATCAAGCAGTTTTGGACTAGCGAATTTTACTCTAATACTGTTACCTCTTATAGGACAAGTATTTGAGCGTTTTGCTATTATTTTATTATGTTTGTTTGCCGGAGCAATGATTATTGAATCATTGATAAAAAAATAAGTTAGTCAATTTATAATTATGGCAACTTATTGTTAGCTGAAGCTAAAATTTTATCGAAAAATAAAAAAGGAGGCTAAAGCGTCGGGCTATTTCATTCCTCAAGGTAAATATTTTTTCAAACATAGCTAGCGATTTTTATGTGAAGTTGGTAATCAAAAAAATTAACAAGGGCAACTTCTGAAATTTAAGTGCAATCGTCGTGATAGTATCTTTGACACCTAATTTGTTTGCACCGCAACGCTGATAAAATAGAGCCAAATAGAGAATGAAACAGATCTACCTTAACTAGGGGACAAGGACCAGAAAAAGCCTTGTTCCTACTCTTCTTTCATAAAACGGCATGAAGAGTGAGAGGAAAGAAGGTAGAAGCTCGGAGTTGAGACAGGCACACTATTTTAGCTTCTTAAGAGGCGATATCTGATGGTTAGTGAGAGCAGACTACAATTTGAGTTGCATAGGTAATCAAAATATGAATTTGTTTAGTCAACAACGTAAAAAGCCGCAAAAAATATTGATTTTGGCAGCTATTGCTCAAGGGCTGCGCTTGGATAAGGAAATTCGTAACATCGAGGATGCCATACAGCGAGCAGACGAACGAAAACTGTTTGAAATTAAGGTGAAAACTGCAGTACGTCCTCAAGATATACGCCGGGCTATCGCCGAAGAACAACCGTTTATCGTTCATTTCTGTGGACATGGGGAACAAGATGGTAGCTTGCTGTTAGAAGACAATGATGGCAACAAAAGAGCAGTTCCACCATCCGGTTTGGCCTCTCTATTTAAGTTGCACGCGCTCTCTGTACAATGCGTACTGCTTAACGCTTGTTATTCAGAAAAACCAGCTGAAGCAATTAGCGAATATATTAATTACGTGGTAGGTATGAACAACCCAATCTATGATAGCACGGCGATTGAATTTGCTAAGGGATTTTATGATGGGTTGGGCTATAAAATTTCAGGTAGTCAAGACGTGTTCCAGAGAGCTTTTGACGAAGGTATAGTTGCTATTCAAATGGAAAATTTTTCACAGAACTTAATACCAATTTTGAAAAAAAAACCGCTTTTAAGAAAGGGTAAATAAGGTATGATTGTTAGTTTGCGTCTCGGATATCGTCCCATTTACCCCAAGATAATAACTTAAAGATTGAGGTGATACCATTTCACGAAAATTCTGATACAATTCACT